>CAMDGW010000057.1 GCA_945897695.1 Pseudobacteriovorax antillogorgiicola
AGCCAGGATCAAACTCTAACGTTTATATCTTGGCCTGTTACTGTTGATGTACTTTTGATCACTCAAAAAAATTATACAGGTAACAGATTGCTAATTTATTAAAGTCTCCAATGGAGACTTGTCATCTACAGTCCGAAGACCGTAGCGACGAAATACAGCAACCTGTTGATTGGTTCTTGTTTTTCTGTCGATTCACTATTCAGTTTTCAAAGAGCACTCGGTTTTCGAGGAAGGAGTTTTTACCCATAACGTCAGTGGTTGTCTAGAGAAATCTAACGAAAAATCGCATTTTTCTTTCGACCTGATCGCTTCGTAAAATCTACTTTTCCGGAAACGAGGGAAGCCGTTTATAGGCGAGAGCCCCCGCATCGTCAATGTGTTTTTTAGCTATTTTTGATTTGAAATATTTACCATGTGAAATCGAGGGCTTGTCGATGAATCGCCTGCGTTTTAAACCCGGACAAACAAGCTGTCCAGACGGCCAATTTTCAAACTCTCAAGACCCAACAAACTAAAACGATCAATTCGACAGGCTCTCCTGCTGGAGCCAGGTGAGCAAACCCTTCAAATCAAAATATGGACTCAAAGCTTTTTAACGAATGCCTGAAACCAGAAAGATTCATTGCACGGTAGTTCTCATCACCTTAGATTAACCACAGACCAACAGAACAAATCGATTTTTATCGGAGATTTTGAACATGACTAAACTCGCCTCCAATCGACGCGTACTCACAGTAGTCATGGACGGTATCGGATTATCAAATGATGATTTTGGAAATGCAGTTGCCAACGCATCCCTACCAAATCTTGATTGGCTAATGAATCATGCAACCTGGACTACCCTCAATGCTCATGGGAAAGCCGTGGGACTTCCTTCCGACAGCGATATTGGCAATAGCGAAGTTGGGCATAATGCGCTCGGAGCAGGCCGAATCTTTGATCAAGGCGCAAAACTAGTTCAAAACGCAATTAAGTCGGGCTCGATATTTTCAGGTGAAACGTGGAAGCAGATGTTGAAACACGTGGTCAACCATCAGACGACACTTCATTTCCTTGGGCTTCTTTCTGACGGCAATGTGCACTCTCACGAAGAACACCTTTACGCCATGATGCGCCGCGCCAAACAAGACGGAGCGAAGAAAATCCGCATCCATGTCCTGTTTGACGGCCGTGACGTCGGAGAAAAAAGCGCCGAAATATATGTAGGTCGCCTTGAAAAGGTCATTCAAGAACTCAAGTCACCGAACTTTGATGTTGCCGTTGCCTCTGGCGGTGGACGAATGCATATCACCATGGATCGCTATCAGGCCGACTGGGCTATGGTAAAGCGCGGCTGGGAGTGCCACGTCCACGGAATAGCTCCTTTTAAATTCAACTCCCTCAGTGAAGCTGTCGCAAAATTTCGAGAAGACCCCTCGATAACTGACCAATACATTCCCGCATTTGTCATCACAGAAAACGGGAAACCTACAGGCTTGATCAAAGAAGGTGACGGCGTCGTATTTTTTAATTTCCGCGGGGATCGCGCCATCGAAATCACCCAGGCATTTACAGAAGAAAAATTCGACAAATTTGAACGCGGTCAACTGCCAAGAGCTTTTTATGCTGGCATCATGGAATATGACGGGGATCTAAAGATTCCTGGAAAATATCTCGTTTCTCCACCAGCCATTTCAGACACACTCGGGGAGCATCTTGCAAAGTCAGGGCTGCATCAATTTGCATGTAGTGAAACCCAGAAATTTGGTCATGTCACTTATTTCTGGAATGGCAACCGCAGTGGCTATTTTGACAAATCAGTTGAAGAATACCTCGAAATCCCCTCGGATGGTGATGTGACATTTGATCGTAAACCCTGGATGAAGGCCTACGAAATCACCAAAGAAACTATTACAAGAATGCAGTCTGGCTCGTTTGACTACGGCCGAATCAATTACGCAAATGGCGACATGGTCGGACACACTGGCAACTATGAAGCCGCACTGATTGCCGTCAGCATCGTGGACTTAATGCTCGCTCAGCTGATCGCAGCAGCAAAAGCAACAAACACAATTTTGATGGTCACAGCGGATCACGGTAACGCCGATGAAATGTTTGATGCAAAGGCAAAAGACTTTCCCAATTGGAGAGATCTACCTCTTTCGAAACGGCCGACACCAAAAACCTCACACACTTTGAACCCAGTTCCTTTTGCTATTTTTGATCCGGCTAGGTCGACACCTTGGAGGCTCGATACCGCAATAAAAAATGCCAATCTCGGTAACGTCGCCAACACCATCTTAGCCCTTATGGGAATTCCAACAAGAGAGCTATATTTGCCAAGTCTTGTTTTAAAGGATTAGTTTTATGACAGACAAAAACTGGAAAAGCTCCGCAGATGCGTTTGAATCATTTTGCGAAACAATTGCAGCTCTGAGACATCCCGTCACCGGATGTCCATGGGATCTTCAGCAGACTCATGCCAGCCTTCGTCGTTATATGATTGAAGAAGCATACGAGGCCGCTGAAGTCATGGATCCTACAGATCCCAAAAAACTTTGCGAAGAATTGGGCGACGTGTTGTTGCAGGTGGTACTGAACTCTCAGCTCGCAAAAGATCAAGAATCATTCACAGTCAAAGATGTTATCGAGAGTATCAACAAAAAGATGAGACGAAGACACCCCCATGTTTTCGGAGATGAAACTGGAGAAGTCCAGCAGCACTCCCGGGAGCCCGCGGCCATTCGCGCAAAATGGGACGAGGTGAAAGCACTCGAAAATAAGGAGAAAAATGGACTGCCCACGGGTGTCGCAGGAGTTTTTGATCACCTCAAGCCTGGATCTATCGCACCAGCCTCTCAGCTAGCAGTGTCTATTGGCAAAACTGCCAAGAAAATCTCTTTTGATTGGGATAGCAGCCAGGCTGTGTTCAAACAGTTTGAAAGTGAAGTGAACGAATTAAAACACGAGCTCGACTCGCTTGGAGACAGATCAAAAATCTACGAAGAGATGGGGGATGTCATGTTTTCGTTGAGTCAGCTCTGTAGACACCTGGATATAGACCCCGAAATTTGTGCCATGGACGGTAATCGAAAGTTCTTAAGACGTTTTCAAAACCTGGAGCAGATTGCCAAATCTGAAAATCTTGATGTCAAAACTGCAGGAACAGAAAAGCTCGAAGAGCTTTGGTTAAAAGCCAAGGCGATTGAATCAAAGCGGAAATAAAATGACAGCAAAATCACTTGAAAAAGTTACCATCACGACCGACGGCGCGTGCCTAGGAAACCCTGGACCTGGCGGCTGGGCAGCTCTGCTTCAGTTTAAAGAAAAAGAAAAAATGATCTCAGGTGGCGACCCTGAGACCACAAATAACAGAATGGAACTTCAGGCAGTTATTGAAGGGCTAGGCGCCTTAAAGCGGCGATGCCACGTAACGGTTGTCACCGACAGCCAGTATGTCATGAAGGCCTTCAAGGAGGGCTGGCTGCAAAACTGGGAGCGTAATGGCTGGAAGACAGCTGACCGCAAACCCGTCAAAAATCAGGAGTTATGGCAGGCGCTGGTCGAACTTGAACAAAAGCACGACGTGCACTGGAAATGGGTCAAAGGCCACTCTGGGCATGAAGAAAACGAGCGCGTTGACGAGGAAGCTCGGCAACAGGCAGCTAGAGCGTGAGCTGCCCCAGCGGGGTGCCCATTCGAAAGTCAGCTATCCCTTGACAGACGAGGGGGACATTGCTACAAACTCCCCCTCTGTTTGGGCAGTTTTTAGCCCATGCGGGCAATGAATAGACTATATTGTATTTAAACAATGAATTTGATTGGGGTTTCCTGTGGCCGACCATAAGTCATCGACAAAAAGAGCACGTTCCTCGCTTGTAAAGCGTGATAACAACAGCCAATACCTTGCCAGCGTGAAGACTGCTGTTAAGCGTTTCCGCTTTGCCCTTGAAGGCCTAAAAGCAGGTACAGAAAAAGACGTTAAGAAACTTGAAGCTGCTCTTTCAAAAGCTCAAGAGATGCTAATGAAGGCTGCAAGCAAAGGTGTCGTTCATAAAAAAGCTGCGAGCCGCAAAGTGAGCCGCCTGACTCAAGCAAAAAAAGCCGTCACAGACAAAAAATAATTGCACAGGAATTAATTCCTGAGCGTCTTGAAAGCCATCAGTAGGTCGCCTACTGGTGGCTTTCGAGTTTCCCGATGGCTGTCACAAGATTTGGCAGGTCGCCCACCGATTCACGAAGAGCTTTTAGTGCATAGAGAGCCTCTGGAGCATCAGGATTTTCTAGACATGCCTGCACAAGAAGGCTCAGGGATGGAGAATCTGGACCTCCAACTGCTATAGCCTTGTGAAGCCAGAAGACCGACTCTTCAAACATCTTAAGACGGCGGTATACAAGACCCACTCCTACGAGACATGGATAGTCATTTGGATTGACGGCAAGCCCTCGCTTGAAAAAACTAAGCGCATCTTCATGGCTGTGGCCATGCCAAGCCAAATAGCCTAAGCCCCGCAAGGCATGAAAGTTTGACTGATTAGCTTTCAGCGACTCTTCAAATGAGAAAATAGCCTCATCAGCCCGGGCTAGTGCAACTAACGCATCCCCTCGAATTCGAAGAATCTCCGAGTAGTGTTCAAGTTCACAGGTTGAAGCAAACTCTCTAAGTTCCTCACACTGCATCAAGACGTCGCGAGCATCTTTATAAGTAATGGGCACCTGACAAGTCTTAATGAATGAAGTCAAACCACCACGCCGAGTTATCTTTTCATCTTGTTTAGATTCGCGAACGAGGACCTCAAGGAATTTATCCGCCGAGGCCTGGGGAGAGAGAACTGCTGCGGCGATGCTTGCAGCCCCTAAACGACTAGCAGTGGATGGCCGATCTGCGATGAGACTTGCCAGCTCAAAAGCAAGATCCATCGACGAAAAATCATCAATTTTTCGCACTTCGACTCCAGACAGCCACTCCTCTGCAATCGAACCCCGTGGAACGACGATTTGTACACCACTACAAGCCGCTGCAAGTGCATGCCATGGCAGTGGCTCCGGGTCGAGCTTCCGCGTCCATCTTCCTTCTATCATTACATCTGTCGCTGCCAGTAAATCGGCTAAAAAAGGTGTCGTATCCTGAGCCAAAAACATCGTCTGAGAGCCTAAACCCATATCAGCAACTTCATACTTTAGTTTAGTCAGCTCATGACCATCTCCGCAGATCATCAGACGAACATTTCGACGTTCAGACTGGCTGAGACGATTCAAAGACAGTCTGAAAGCTTGAATCATTGTCAGCACCGGCTCTAGCTCATTCAGGTCTGACTTTAGGGTGACAAGAATCGACTCAGGTGGAATATCAACGTACTTCCTAAACTTCTCGCGCCTGATTTCACTAAATGTAAACTCCGCTCCTGCAAAGCAAGCTGGAATCTTCGTCACCCGGTCCGTACGCACACCCTCCATTTGAAGGAGCTGTTGCGCACGACGGGAGCTCGCAAAAAAATGGTCCGTATGCTGATAAATATCATGTTGGATTGCGCGTATATTGGCATACTTTTCGTAGACAAATGGAGAATATTCATGAGCAATACAGGAAAATTTTATTCCTAGCTTTCGTGCCGCCCGTAGTGCCTGGAAGCTATAAAGCCGGCTGGTTTCCACTGCAATAATGTGATCCGCCCCTGACAAAAATCGGTCTAAGTCACGCATAAATCCTGGCATTTCTGGAATTATCGGAAACATTGTAACTGGTAAATTCGTCTGTAATGGCCCCTCGTATCCATCCAAAGCATAAACCTCAACCACATGAAACGCAGAAATCGCCTCCCACATGTGAATCAAGGCAGGCTCACGGCATGACCCAACTACAACCTTAATTTTCAATGTCCGAGACATGCACGCTCCTAATGAGACAATCCATCACTCCGCGGACTATTTTTGACCCGCAATGCAGTGGAAAATTCGGAAACCGTATTTAGAATTTCAAAACCAGATGTCGCTGCTACAGAAATACCGACTACAATCGAGGGCGACTCGATTTTGTCTGCCCCTTCGATTCTCACAAAAAAATCTTTCGTACCGTGAGCAGGAATCTTTTCAAATTTAAATTCAGCTTTAGGCAATTGAACCTGCTGTCCACCCAAATTTGCGAGAGTCACTTTGACGTCGTTAGCATCCTGATCTGATGAATTACTAATGACAACATGCAAGCTTGCTTTCTCACGAGCCTCAAGCACACCTGGCTCAGCGCTTATATCGCCATCTACAAAGTCGATCCGTGCGTCCATGATTGAGGTTTTACCCTCCCTAACCTCGACAAGAAACTCACCTTGTGCGTTAGACAGAGCCTGAGCATCGACAGCAATTCCAGCATTTACATAGTGACGTCCAATACTCAGACTGGCCGGGATGAAGATTTTCAGAGTGCCCTCGCGACTTTGCCCGGCAGCAATTCGACCGACCAAAACCTCGCGGGTTTCAAGACCGGCAATCGGTGATTGAGCAAATACGGAAACATTTTCTGCGTTTTGAACGCCTAAATTAGTGATCTTCCACGGGACTTCAAGCTGTGATCCCGCAGTGACCTTCAAACCTTCCTGCGGTGCCCTGATTTGCAAGGCCAAGGATGGTTTATCAGCTTGCCGAAATGAGTCCATTCCCCATTCGACTCCTATTTTTTCTTTCAGCCACTTAGCCGATTCGTCTGAGACGGCTCGCAGCTTGTCTTTGATTTCAGGCATGGCGAGAGCGAGAGCATGACCTGATCTGCGGGCACTTTCTGGCAAACTAGACCCATAGGTTGATTTGAGCTTCGCAAATATCGTCATTGCGATGTCCATCTCAGGATCAATCTTATGTTCTGAATCCCTGTTAATTTCTTGTCGCAGGACATAGCCCTTGATCGCAGGACGAACAGAAGGCGCGGCAGATGCCACTGCGCTCAAGTGATTCGGAAGAAACTGTTCATTTCGATATCGATATGGACCAAATAAATTATCATTGTTTTCACGTTTAACGAGTGGCTGGATCCAGACATCGGGCATAATCCCAACATTTTGAATGCTCTTAAGTGAAGGCGTGAAATACCTAGCAATTGTCAGCTTAAGTGCCCGCTGCTCAGGAAGTTCAAATACAGTTTGTACTGAGCCTTTCCCAAAGCTCGGCTGACCAACAATCACTGCTCGCCCATTATCTTGTAAAGCGCCTGCAACAATTTCACTGGCTGAAGCACTATCCTCGTCCATAAGAACGACCAGTGGATAATTAACTTCATCGTAGTTGCGACCAGCCTTCTCAATCTCTTCACGTCTTCCGCGAGTCGTGACCACAACTCCTTGATCTAAGAAAATATCGCTTACCATCACCGCCTGATCAAGTAGGCCTCCAGGATTACCCCGAAGATCTAAAACAATACCGGTGACCGAATATTTTTTTCTAAAACGTCGGATGTGATCTGTGATCTCCTTGGATGTCCGGGAGGCAAAATTTTCGATTTCTAGCCTTAAGACATGCTGTCCACCCTCATGATGTTCATGTGCCTCAACTGAATCGACCTCAATAACCTCTCTCTTTAGATCGATAACTCTTGGGGACCACGATCCCGGGCGCAGTGTGACCAAACGGGCAACTGTACCTGGATCACCACGCATATGGCCTACTAGCTTGTCTAGGGTTAGCCCAAACGTCATATGGCCATTGATTGAAATAATCTTGTCTTGTTTCTGAATTCCAAGTTTCACAGCCGGGCTCCTCGGGAGCGGCTTGAGGACAGTCAAAATATTATCTCGGACTCCGACCAAAACACCTAAACCTCCAAATGCACCCTCGGTATCTTGCCTTAGCTCTTGGTAGGCGTCTTTCGACATCAATGAGGAATGTGCATCTAGGGAACTAAGCAGCGCGTTAATCACAATGCTTGACTCATCACGCTCACTTCCGAGCATGATATTGTCACCTTTATTCATGAGTTCGTTGATACGGATGCGCTCGCAAAAAGCAACTAAGCTCTTCAATCGTCCAAGCAAATCTTCGTAGTCCATCTCTTCATCGAGATTGAACTCAAGCTTTTCATCTTCTGTACTGATTGAAATAGAGGATTCTGATTCTACAAATTTCAAGATGGGAATTGCGTAGGCCAATGATCGCATAGTCCCAGCGATTAGCTGTCCGCCCGTCACCCTTTCAGAATCCACATAATAGCTCTGGACCAGGCTCACGATGGAGTCGAGCAAAATAGCAGAGGAAGACTCAAATTGTCCGCTCCTGGAGGCACCTGTAGAACCAGGTGCGTGTCTAACTTGACCTTTGGCAGCTTGGCGCCCATCCCTCGGAGCAAACATCACAAAAAGAGAAAGGGCAATCGCAGCAAAAGCAGCGGTGTTTAAGCCGGGCTGTCGGGATTTTCGGGTGCCCCGTTGGAACATTCTCTGAATACCTCAATAGTTTAGAGAAGGTATCGGCCAAAGCACCTGACCCTTGATTCGGCGGGCAAAAGAGCATGGTTTTTCTATTTTTCACCAAAACTCAAACCGCTGAAATTACGTAGTTTTTTTCATCTACTTGTTTTTTTTTAAAGTCGCGGCTCAATTTCTGCCGTCTCGGGCCGATGCCTTTTAAGAGGGAAGTGGAGGCAATGGATATGCCTTCCGGAAAGGTTCGAAGATGCCAAATTACCAATTAATTCCATGGAAATGTGCTCGACGGATTTCATCGTCGATTCTCGGGCTGCTAATGGTAATCCCTGCATATGAGGTGAATGCCTCACCCTTTGAAAAGTCTTCCGCAGCTTCTGTGATGATGTCCTCAGGTGATATCACTACAATGGAAGAATCTATTGCAGATGCCTCTGAGCGCGACCTCAATAAGCTTGAAATATCGATCGCTCGAATGCTGCAATCTGAACCAAGCAATATATACGCAAATTACCTGATGTCGACACTTCTGCTTAAAATGTATACGACTGATCCGGGTTCTTTTTCTCTCATAAAACAAAGTACCGACTTGGCTGCACAGACCTACGACTTAGGACGTAAAAACGAGCTTGGTATCGCAGCTCTTGCAAACATTCTGGAGACATCTGGAGAATCCGAACGCGGTTTGGCCATGCTCAATGAAGTAGACAAGCGGGGAATTCCAACTGGATGGCGGACCAAGCTTGCCAAAGCCAAGCTGCTTCTAACCACGCACGACTCTGATGTAGTGCTTAAGGCTCTTGCTGAAGCCCTCGACGATCCCCGCGCTTCCCACAATTTGATTGCGCCAACTCTTATCTCAGTCATTCTCGAAAAATATGATGGTGACGAACAAATCCGACAGCTAGACGCTTGGAAAAATCGGTGCAAATCACTATCTATTGATCTAGCCCTTGCGGCCTCTCATGCACTCAACGGATCTCTTGAGAGCTCAATGAAAATCTATACGTCCATTTTGGCCGATCACCCGGATAACATCGAAGCTCTCATTAATCAGGGCATGATCGCACTTAAGCAAAAAAACAATGGATTAGCAGTTAAGCGTTTCACTTCAGCTGTCAGTCACGCAATGTTTCCAGGCGACAAAATTGCAGCCCAAACACATCTTGCTCTGGCCCTCATCAATGAAAATAAAAGTCCTGAACTTGCCAAAAAAGCTGCCTACGAGGCCATTAAAGGCGCCAACGACAACGAAGGTGCACTTGTTGGTATTTTGGCAGCTTACCGACGAGCAGGATCCGTTCAAGCCACCTTGTCTTTTCTCGACGGACTGGAGTTTTCAGTCCCAGGCCTTCATCTTGGCTATGCCCTGAAAGCCGAATTACTCAGCGAGAGACTTGGACGACACTATGAAGCGATGCAATCCTTTACAAATGCCATCGCACTGGATCCGGGTCGAAGCGAGTACTATAACGGTCGTGGTCTCGCATGGATGGGAATTGGACGACTTGAAATCGCCTTGGCGGACTTTGAAAATGCTACGTATGCGAATCCTGACGATGCCTCAGCACGCTATAACGTTGCTTGTGCTTTGGCGCGACTTGGCCGGAAGGAAGATGCCGTGGTATCTCTTGGCATCGCATTTCAGATGGACGAAAAATTGATGCTTCACGCTGAGACAGATCAAGATCTACTTGTATTGCGATCCGAACCATCATTTAAATCACTATTTAATGGCGAGTCTAAACAGATCAGCGTGGCCCACTAAGTTTTCTTGGATAGAGTAGAAAAGGTGTGACCGATTCTATATACCTTTGGATTCCCTCATGCCAAAAAGGATCCAACAGTGAAAAGTCCTTTGCCATGAATTTATCAGCGGATTTTTGGCTACCGTAAATAAGCTTCATTGGAAGGGTCTTATGGTCGTATTCATAAGGTGGATCTTTCCAAGCAAAGGATCCTTCACCCACCTCAATTGCAGCGCGCACCAGAGCCACCGAAAGATCTAGGCTTCGCACCGCTCTATAATCCGTCACATGAATTTGAACACCTTTACAGGTTTTTCCAGCCCATTTTTGAGAGGTTGGCTCAAATTGGGAGTCACGAAGATAAACACCCGGAGACTGACCCCCGAGAATTTGGATAACTCGATCTCGGTAAGTGGAACCCTCTGGGATGTATGGTGCGCCGATGAATTGAAAAGGAAGGCCCGTGCCGCGCCCTTCTGAAATGTTTGTACCTTCAAAAATAACTGTACCTGGATAAACATAAACTGCGTCAATCGTGGGAAGATTTGGAGACGTCAGAACCCACGGCCTTTCGAGATCTCCCCAAAAACTTTTCGGATTCCAGCCTTTCAGCTCAACGACCTCGAGATTGGCTCCAATAAAACTATTAAAAAACTTTGCGGCTTCACCAGCAGTCAGAGCATGGCGCATGGGAATAGGATATTCACCCACAAACGAAGTGCTATCCATATCGAGAACGCGCCCCTCACAAACTTCTCCACCTACAGGATTCGGGCGATCAAGAATTACCACTTTTTTATTAAGCTTTTTCGCCGCGCGCAAACAGCCAGCAATAGTTGCCTTCCAAGTATAGATACGACAACCAACGACCTGCAGATCAATGACTATGGTATCGACTTGAGACAACATATCTGGGGTTGGTTCACGGGTCTCGGAATAAAGACTGTAAAGTGGAACTCCAAATCTTGAGAATCTGGCATGACCAGTCTCAATCATGTTGTCTTGTTTAGTCCCGTAAAATCCGTGCTGAGGCCCAAATAATGCTGTCAATCGGGATCCGAGAGCATTGTGGAAGACATCCCAAGCAGGAATGAAGTCGCTGGTAACAGATGCTTGATTACAAACGAGTCCACATCGACCCCAAGATTTGGCTATAGAGGCGTCTGCAGCCAACCGTTCCAATCCAACCTGACATTTCATAGAGATTTCCCGATGGAATTAAAGTCCAAGACGCTGACCAATTCTTGCGACGAGATTTGCCAAACATTCATCGACAGACTTTCCACTGACTGATTCCACAAAGCTATTGCGATCGGTAGAGTGTTCACCATGACCGGTGAAACTACCGTCTCCGAATTCATCAATTTCAAGCTGGTAAGTCACACCTTTTACCATGTATGTAAAATTATGGACTTTAAACAACTTTCCTCCAGCGTGGACTTTGATATCTTTCCATGACATGAGGGGCGCCTCCTGCTTATTAAAACTATTTTGAGTATTGCAAAACTCATTGCAACCCAGCTTATAGTCTACGTTACTTGACTATCGGTAGTCCATAAACCGCCTAGATTTCAGTGACATGCAATGGCCTTGCTGTAGTGACTCAATTTTTGGTAAACTAAATAAGAGATCACGGAGATCTCATAGACTATATGTCTAGGAAAGGAGGTGGTGCTGTGGGTTGTTGTAGACAATACCCTAGTAGCGCGGAGGTGCGTGTCTCTTAATTGAGGCATCAACCTGAAAGCTACCAACCGGCTCCCCTCCTTTCACAAATGGTTTTCTGATGGGGATGCCGGTTGCTTTTTTTAGCCCCCCAAGCCCGTTCAAATCCTTGACAGTGTCGTGCTTTTGACCAGCCCCCTGATGTAAATGCCAGATAACCCCCCGATATTTATTATTAAAAA
>CAMDGW010000058.1 GCA_945897695.1 Pseudobacteriovorax antillogorgiicola
CATCGAAGGGCTTTGGGAGCATTGCAGAAATTTTTGCATCAAGCCCGGCCAGGGCATCGTCCTTCGTAATATAACCAGAGAGAAGAATGAACGGAATTTCTTTGCAGCGCTCGGGCATCGACTGCCGCAATTCAATGCCATTCATCCCATTCATTTTATAATCAGAGACGATGCAAACGACCTCTGATCCATGCTGGCCAAGAAACCTCAGGGCTTCCTCAGCAGATCCCGCATAGATGCCCTCATAAATGGGCGCAATGAGATCAATGATGAGATGACCAATCTCTTTTTCATCATCGACAATCAACACTTTGAGTTTTGCTGGCTGAGTCATAAAGCCCCCCGATGATCGCCATATTTATAGACTCGTTATCGGGACATGCCAGCTTTGACATGAGATGGAGACAAGTCGGACAAGGTCACCAGGGTTGGAATATTCACAAAAATTTAGAAATTCGGCTTGGATTTCATGAACTAGACTTTAGTCAGTAGTTCTTCCCATCAGGGGATCACTAATGTAAATTTCAATTCAGTCCAGCCCTCTTCAGACACGCCAAATTTGTTTTTACGCGGAATAAACTTTGCCGTTTTTACAGAATTAAGGACTTTAGCATCCATTCCATAGCCAATTTTTTTTCGAAGTTCAGCTTCGCGAACACTGCCGTCAAGATTAACGAATACATCGACAACGAAGGATCCCTGAAGTAGCGCATCCAATGCTTCATCCGTATACGGGGGAGTGACCAAGGTACTTGCTATCAGCTTTGCTGGAGCAGACATGTCGCCACGAAGAGCATCAACCTCTTTCAATCTCTGACCCGTATCTTCAGTCATCAAAGTATTTCCAACAGGTGCTGCCATAGTTCCGCTAGGAGACAATGAATCTTTTGTCAGCCCCTGCACGGGGACGTCGGTAGTTACGGTTTGGGGCTTAATGTCTTGATTTGGAGCGACGTTTTCCTTTTTAGGACGCTCTTTCTTTTTGGGGGGCGGGGGAGTCTCGCGCTCAGGCGCCTTTGGAGCTTCAGTTATCCGTACTTTAACAGCCTGCGTTTGCTTGACGGCGGGAACAGTGGATAGGAAATTCAGACCTTTTGCCGTTAATAGATGCACAGCCGCTGACAGAAAAATGGCCACCAACAGGGTGTGGTCTCTGATAATGGACTTTATGGGAGGGGCTACATGCATAAAATTTAACCAACCGGGTGGACGAACAATCAAAATTCATGGTGCTTTCGGCAAAACCCCTGTGATACCTTGAGCAAAACGTTACAACCGGAGGAAATATCTCATGTTTTTCAACCGTACGCTGGCTACCTTGTTGGCCTCAGCAGTGATCGCATCTCCTGTTTTTGCAAGTACCATTAAAATTGGAGAAGTTGGATCCATGAGCGGATCCGAAGCAACATTCGGTGTCTCCACGCATGAAGGCATTTCGCTTGCCATTAAAGAACAAAATGCAAAAGGCGGAATCAAAGGAAAAAAGATTGAACTTATCAGCCTGGACAATCAGGGAAAACCTGAGGAAGCAGCCATAGCAACAACAAAGCTTGTCACACAAGACAAAGTTACGGCTGTTCTTGGTGAAGTAGCCTCCTCACGTTCTCTAGCAATGGCGCCAATTGCACAGCAAAATAAAGTTCCCATGATAAGCCCATCTTCAACAAACCCTAAAGTTACTGAAGTTGGCGACTATATTTTCCGAGTCTGCTTTATCGATCCATTCCAAGGTAAAGTCATGGCGAAGTTTGCCTCTGATGAGCTTAAGGCAAAAAAAGTTGCGATTCTCCGCGATGTGAAAAGTGACTACTCGGTTGGACTTTCAAACTTCTTCACTGAAGCATTTAAGAAGTCGGGCGGTGAAATTGTTGTCGATCAATCTTATAGCTCGGGCGAAGTCGACTTCAACAGCCAGTTGACATCGATCCGCGCCAAAAAACCTGACGCGATTTTCGTACCTGGCTACTACACAGAGGTTGGATTGATTGCGAAACAAGCTCGTAAACTTGGCATCAAAGTCCCCTTGCTCGGAGGCGACGGCTGGGACTCCGAAAAGCTTTACGAAATCGGCGGCAAGTCCCTAAACAACAGCTACTTCTCCAATCACTATAGTCAGGAAGACCAATCAGCATCTGTTCAAAATTTCATCAAAAGCTACAAGACCGCCTACAAAAAGACCCCAGATGGTCTTGCTGCCATGGGCTACGACGCCGCTCAGGTATTGTTTGCCGCTATGGACAAGACCAAAAGCATGTCAGCAGGTGAAATTCGTGATGCTTTGGCAAAGACAAAGGACTTCCAAGCGGTCACCGGTCGGATCACCATTGACGAAAAACGCAATGCAAGCAAGCCTGCTGTCGTACTTGAAGTTAAGGACGGGAAATTCCTTTACAAGTCGACCGTTAATCCGTAAGACACCAGTTCAAACTCAATTGGCTGGCTAACCAACTTACGCGAGACAACCCATGGCTGAATTTATCCAGTATCTGATCAACGGCTTATCGCAAGGTGGCACGTATGCGTTGATTGCGCTGGGTTACACCATGGTTTTTGGTATTCTGCAATTGATCAACTTCGCACATGGCGAGGTGTACATGCTGGGCGCATTTTCCGGTCTGTACACCTCAAAGCTTGCTGGCCCCCAGCTGAGCGCGTTCTTTAATAAAATTTTCAACGGCGCTGCGGATCAAATGTCGACCCCAGCGGCGATTTGCACGGCTATTGTTATTATTATGGTGGCTATGGTCGTTTGTGCTTTGGTGGGCTTTTGTGTGGAGCGACTCGCTTACCGCCCTCTTCGTTCTTCACCAAGAATCAATTTGTTGATAACAGCAGTTGGTGTTTCTCTATTCTTCCAGTACTCAGGCCAGATTATTTTTGGTTCAGACCCCAAGGCCTATCCTGACTTGTTTGAAAATCTTGAGTCCTGGACCTTTGGCTCTGATGAAAACCTCCTAGTTATCAACCCACTTCAAGTTTTTGTCTTTGTAACAGCAATCGTTTTGATGCTGATTCTGCGTCATATTATTTTCCATACCCGTCTCGGACGAGCGATGAGAGCCGTTAGCTTTAATCATGATCTTGCGAGCTTAATGGGTATTCCCACAGATCGGGTGATTGCCGCCACATTCATGCTTGGCTCAGCACTTGCTGGTGCTGCAGGCGTGATGGTGGGTATGACCTATCCCAAGGTCGAACCACTCATGGGATCACTTCCTGGTCTGAAGGCATTTTGTGCTGCCGTTCTGGGTGGGATAGGTAACGTCACAGGAGCAGTTCTCGGATCGTTTATTCTGGGCCTTGCAGAAGCTCTGCTGTCTGGCTACGGAACCCCGACTTATAAAGATGCCCTAGCGTTTGCAATTCTAATTTTCATTCTTTTGATTAAACCGTCTGGTCTGCTGGGCGTTCACCGCACCGAGAAAGTGTGAGGAATATTAATAGCTATGGGAAGTGCATATAAGTCAGAGGAAAAATCTACTGCTGCAGGCATCATGAGCCTGCGCTGGTGGATGCTAGCAATCGGTTTTGCTTGGCTTTTAAATTACTTCCTTCCTGATGTCATGAGTCCCTACTATTTCCAAATTCTGATTTTGGCTGGGATCAATGTCATTCTTTCCGTCAGCCTCAATCTTGTCAACGGCTTTACCGGTCAGTTTTCCATGGGCCATGCTGGATTTATGAGTGTTGGTGGCTACTTATCCGCTTACCTCACAACCCAATTTGTCGAAAGTCGTCCTGAACTTTTTACCGATTCCGTAACCGGGGAGTTATTGGCGACGGGTATCGTGATTTACCTGGCCGCGCTGATCATGGGCGGTTTAGCTGCTACGATCGTCGGATATATTGTGGGATTGCCTTCACTTCGACTTCGCGGAGATTACTTGGCAATCGTTACTCTCGGATTTGGTGAAATTATCCGCGTGGTCTTTCTTAATACTGATGCCGTTGGAGGAGCTCGAGGCCTGTCTGGTATTAAGCAGTTCACGTCTTTTGGATGGGTTTATACACTTGTTATTGTGACAATATTCTGTGTATGGCGCGTAGTTCATTCGGCTCACGGACGAATCCTACTTTCAATCCGGGAAGATGAAGTTGCCGCAACCGCCATGGGTGTTAATACCACCCAGGGCAAGGTCAGAGCGTTTGCCATGGGAGCGTTCTTTGCAGGCGTTGCCGGCGGGCTTTTCGCTCACTATTTGACGACTCTGAGTCCTGGAACATTTGACTTCAATCGCAGCTTTGAAGTGATCATCATGGTCGTTCTCGGCGGCATGGGGTCGATCTCTGGGAGCGTTGTAGCTGCAATATTGTTGACGGTTCTGAAAGAAGCTCTTAGACCACTCCAGCAAATAACTGGGGTTGATCTCCGGATGGTTATCTATTCCTTGGTATTAATCATTATGATGCTCGCTCGTCCAAAAGGTATTTTTGGAACCAACGAAATCGGTGACTTGATCCGCCGTAAGAAAGGCGCAAAGGGAGGTGCCACATGACTGCATCTTTTGCGCTAAAAGCAGAAAAACTCACGATTATGTTTGGCGGCCTAAAGGCGGTCAGTGAACTTGATCTGGAAATCCCCTCCGGGGGAATTTTTGGCCTTATAGGTCCCAACGGTGCAGGCAAAACTACTGTTTTCAATATGCTAACCGGTGTCTACAAACCCACTTCGGGATCCATTACTCACGGTCCTTCGGGTAAGAGAATTGATGGCAAAAAACCATACGAAATCACTCGTACTGGCGTCGCAAGAACTTTTCAAAATATTCGTCTGTTTAAAGATCTATCCGTGATCCAAAACCTGCTAGTGGCTATGGATCAAAACCCAGCTTACAAGAAATATAATCTTTTGCCGACATTGCTTCATTCCCGCGCTTTGCTAACCAGCGAAAAAGAAAAATACAATGATGCGCTCGAGATTCTCAAAATATTCAAACTCGATCACCGGGCGGGCGAAATGTCTTCCAGCCTTCCCTACGGTGACCAGCGAAGACTAGAAATTGCGCGAGCCATCGCGACAGGGGCACGCACGCTTCTTCTGGACGAGCCCGCCGCAGGAATGAATGCTCATGAGACAGCCAAGCTTATGGACACGATCCGTGAGATTCGCCAGAAATTTAATGCAACTGTTCTACTCATTGAACATGACATGAAGCTTGTGATGGGCATTTGCGAGCGTATTGCTGTTTTGGACTACGGCATCAAAATCGCAGAAGGTGCCCCATCTGAAATTCAGAAAAACCCTAGAGTGATTGAAGCATACCTGGGTAAGGCGGCGACCAATGAACACGCAAAATAACACCATCCTAAGTTTCAAAGACGTGAACGTCTTCTACGGTATAATTCCAGCCCTACACGGTGTCAGTTTTGAGGTAAAAAAGGGTCAAATCGTAACTTTGGTGGGCGCTAACGGCGCTGGAAAGTCCACAACACTTCGAGCTATTTCAGGATTAGTAAAGCCTAAGAGCGGGGAAATCCTCTTCAAAGGTGAAAATATCGTCGGCCTTCCTGCACACACTATCGTTCGAAAGCGCCTATGCCAGGCTCCAGAAGGTCGCGGCATTTTTCTGAACCTGACGGTAGAAGAAAATATGGATTTGGGGGCCTGGGCGGCTCCGGATAAATCGGCCTATAAAGCCAATATGGAGCACGGCTATCAGCTTTTTCCACGTCTGAAGGAGCGACGCACCCAACTAGCAGGCACCCTTTCAGGAGGCGAACAGCAGATGCTGGCCATGGCGCGCGCACTGATGGGCCAGCCAGAACTTCTCCTTTTGGATGAGCCAAGCCTAGGGTTAGCCCCCCAAATTATCGAGAAAATATTTGAGATCATTACTGATATCAACAAAACCGGCATGACCATCGTCTTGGTGGAGCAGAATGCTCTGCAGGCTCTCCAGATCGCACATTATGGAATTGTGTTAGAGACAGGAACAATTAAGACGCATGGTCTTGCAGCGGATCTGCTCAAGTCTGATGAGATAAGAAAAGCTTATTTAGGTGACTGACCCTAGCTCATTTGTTAGGGTGTCCCATCTTAATAAGGAGCCACTTATGTCTCATAAAGTCATTGCATTCCATTACAAACTCACTGACGTCGGCGGTGCTACTCTTGATCAATCAGAGGCCAATGAACCACTAGCGTTCATGACCGGTGTAGGACAAATCATTCCAGGCCTTGAAATTGTTTTGGTGACCCTAAGTAAAGGTGACAAGCGACGCGTTGAAGTAGAAGCCAAGGATGCCTATGGTGAGCGCGACATTGGCCGTATTATGAACGTAAATCGTAGCCAGCTCCCAGAAGGAGACGTGAAGGTCGGAGATATGTTCCACGGCCCAAATGGCGAAGTCGTTACCGTTACGGCAATTTCAATCGAGTCCGTAACCCTCGATGCAAATCATCCACTCGCAGGTCAAAAACTAATTTTTGATGTTGAAATTGATACTGTTCGCGAAGCGACTAAAGAAGAAGTGGCTCATGGCCATGCTCACGGAGCCGATGGTCAACATCAGCACTGATATCAGCTATAAAAGTTTCAGTTTTCTACATGGCATTGATGGCGAGTCATCAATGCCATTAACTTTTAACGTAGGAAACGATTATACTTCACGGAAATCGAATAGGAGTCCTGAAGCACTTTGGCCGATGCCTCAAGATCGTTCAAATCACCGAATGGCGAAGATATCCCAAGCTCAAGGATGGGTTCCCTTTTAAATTTATTCAAAGCATTCAATTCAACTCGAACTTTAGCAGAAGCTTTCACCACTTTCTCCCATTCAGCCACAACGCCCACGCCGGGAAAAATACCAAGATGATTGCGATCTTTACCAGACAGGAAATGGGAATAAATACCGTATTCAACAAATCCCAAAACGTGGGAATTTCCCCATCCATAATTACGGCTAGACTCAATATCTAGGCTGTATGGGTTTGCTGGTTGATGATGTAATCGACCAAATGAGAAGCGAACGCCTCCACCAATTCCTGATTTAAGCGGTATTGCCGCCTGATAATTCTCGAGAAGCAACAAATCGAATTCATGGAGACCGAACTCCTCTTTATTCATATAGACGTCTATATCAAAAACGTGAATCCCCATGCCAAGCATAAAGCCCGTAGAAGTTGAGTTAAGGGCTTTTAGTGAGGGTCTAATGCCAATGAGTCCATATGACTTGTTACCTGCATAAAGCACTCCGATTCGGATCGATTTCTCTGGAATGATCAGAACTGGATTTTCCCTCTCTGGAATCTCTATATTCATCTGAGTCGTTGACGGGTTTTTTGCGCGCGCAAACAACGCCCGTTGGCGAAGTAACGAATATTTTTCCGCTTTAGCAGGACCGGCAAGATTTTGATCAAATTCAATGAACTCAACCAGAGTCTCAAGGACCTCCGCTTGCCGGTTCAAAGAGAGCATGGAAACATCAACGATTGAATCTGTATCGATCATTGATTTAACAAGCCGAAACTCACTTTCAGACAACCCCGCTGATTTGGCCAGAAAACGGCGTCTAGACGATGCTCGCACCGAGGATGGCTTTGACTCACCAAGTGTTTGAACTAACTGTTTCATCGCCTCAATGGGCGAAGTCCAAACACGACTCCCGGCAGAAAATTGCACGCGAGGCTCAACTGCTTCAATAAGCTTGGCTATCAACAGGCTACAATTTCGCGATAGGTAATAATAATCCGAGTAAGCCGGCATCACCTCAAACAATGACAGTTCCAGGTCATAAAGCTGCTCTTCAGTTAAATTGAGTCGGTATTCCCACAGATCGCGACTTTCGTAGTTATTATACTGCTGGATTTTCATATGCATGGGTGCAACCTCATATACACCCGGAAACCAACCAAGAAGCCCACCAGCAACATAATTCAAGACGTTTACATCACCGTGTTTGGCTCCAAAAGAAATAATGGGATCAAGTAAGGCATTGTGCTGTTCGTCACTTCCTTTTTTTTCAACGCGAAGAAAAATATGACCAAAATAAGAGGCAGGGCTTTCCAAAAAATAACTTGAAAAAACCACATAAATCCCGGTTGCCTTCATGGATCTAAATTCAGGACAGTCAACCGGAGGCATCTGGAGTTTGCCTCCTAGAGCCTGCAGCAGGTATTTCGTTCGGCGCGGGAAACGACATTGCACTTTGCGTCTTTCCGGCTGATCGCTAAATGCGTGTCTTGTGAACTCCAACAATTCTGCTTTTGGATTATTGGCACCGTCTGCAGCAAGAAAAAAGTCTGGTGCATCAATCAAGCTCGAAGGCTTCCCAAGAACAGCCGGATGATAAAACAGGATTCGACTCCACTCGTCGTGATTCTGGTATTGATATGATTCTACAACTTTAAGCACAGGCGCGGGTACTTCAGCATGTGCATTCTTTGCTGATAGAAAAACGCAAAGGACTGCAGCCATTATGGCTGCAGTCCTCATAATAAGTCTTAATAGCACTAGGTTCAAAAAAATATCCCGCTGATCAGCTAAGACCTGAACACTTTGAGGCCACGTTCGATGACTTACCGCGATTTTTCAGGTTCTCCCATACTTTTTCTGGGTCATCAGAATTGTAGAGGTTACCAAAATCATCCTTATTAAATACACCAAACGCTGCTTTGGTCTCGTTACTTTCGCAGCCAAATAGTTCTGCCAATGCACTCAAGTGCGGACCATTCCCCGAAGCAGCTTCCTTTTCAAGGGTCCGAAGATTAGCAGTTACATACACCTTTTGCTCTGTCATAGCAGTGTTGTTGTTATAATTACAATTTGAAGTCCCAGACGTGATAGCGCTTGAAACAAACCCTATGTAAGTGTTGATCAAAGACGCAGCTATCTGGGAGTTTTTATCTTTGCTATCGATGACGATCGAGCCAAGTCCACAGCCAGCTAGACCGAATGGCGTGCTGTAGGCTCTAGAACGGCCGCCAGATTTTTTCTTTGGTTCCGATTCCGCACCTTGCGCAACGGTTCCTAAAACGAGCGAAGCAAGCATCAGTGTTGTAAAAAAATTGTTTTTCATGAGTTTATTCTCCTGGTTCTAAAAATTTTGTCAGATTAATGGCCGGTAGCCACTTCGAGAGTAGCCTTGTCATCTAGTGTTGTGCAGTGACGCATCAGTACTGCGTTTCGCATCATACGCGCCCGCGTTTCTTCAAAAACAGCTTTAACACCTGGCTGAGAAAAAACTCCGTCAAATTCATTTTTCATGAGTCTGTTAAATTCGCCGTATGAGGACTGTGGGCAACCAAAGCTAGCAGCCAGTCCGGTAAGGGATTCACCGGACCCCCTCGAAGCGTCGCGAGCAATCGAGGAGAAATTTGCGAACATGTAGTCATACTGATCAAAATAAGCCACCGGCATTGCGTTTTCGCTACATCCAGCAATATCAAAAGCAATAGACCAAACTTGTGACGTAGGGATGGGAATCGGAAGATTTGGTGAAAGAACGATACCCCCATGGTTGGTGGTGGCTGCAGACGTCTGCATGTTGCGAGGCCCAAAAATTCTAGTTCCCGCTCCACATCCTGCAAATCCGTATTCGTCAGCCATCGCACCTGTGCTAGTTAGCGCGCCCAGCACTAACAAATATATCGCCACTAATTTCATGAAATAACCTCCAGAAAAGTAAAACCTAATGGTAAAGTTTTCGAATTTTATTTACAAATTATTTAGGCATGCGTGAGTAAATATTAAGATTCTTGTTTTTGTCGCCATGTAGCTTAAGCTGTTAAGTAGACGACACAAGGGGCTTGTGGAGTGTGATAACTTTTTGAATTTTTGACGGCGAGAACCCACAAAAAAAGACTTTCGAAATTATCAAAATGTTTATTTTTTCATCAAAACATTTTCAGGTCTTGCTTCTCTATGGAGCTTTGCTGGCGAACACGTCCTGTAATCACGTTTTTTACCAACCGCATTCAAATATTTATGCGACACCCAAAAATATCAACCTCACCTTCGAAGAAGTTCCGGTGCAGAGCTCGGAGGGTGTAATCCTTAAGGTGTGGAAAATACCCGCCGTTAACCCCCCAAAAAAGAGAACTGCGATCATTCAATTCCACGGGAATGCTGAAAACAGGTCCACTCACTTTTTATCTGTCGCCTGGCTTGCAGGACAGGGAGTAGATGTCATTACCTTTGATTACCGAGGTTATGATGGCTCCACTGGAAGCCCGTCGAGATCAGGCCTCATTGACGATGGTGTTGCCGTACTTCGATGGTTCGAACAAGAATATGTAAACTCGCGTCGTTTCGTTATTGGACAAAGCCTGGGAGGGGCCGTAGCAGTCACAGCCCTAGCAAAGTCAGACGTCAAAATCGATGGCCTGGTCTTGGAAAGTACTTTTGCCTCATATCGCGGAGTCGCCCGGTCCATACTTTCGCGATACTGGATACTGTGGCCATTCCAGTGGCTACCTTGGATTCTGCTGAGTGGCGACGAGGACCCTGAAGATTATATCAAGGGCCTTAAAATTCCGATTTTAGCCTTTCATGACCGCGACGACAGGGTAGTTCCTTATGAGGCGGGTCTTAGACTCTACAGAAAAATACCTGCGGAGCAGCTAACGATGCGCTCGCTTGATGGCAATCAACACATACGTGCCTTTGCTACTGAACGCGACGAGGAACTTCGCGCGCTCATGAAATTTCTTGATGTACCTGTTCGACAAGATAACGAATAGACACATTTGTGACCGGTAATATTTTTTAGCTTGCCTTTTTCTGTTCTTCAGGGGCAGCAGCTGACGCTTCACCAAGCTTGCGTTCAATTTCACTCTTCATCTCGTCAAAGGTGACCATATGAGTGTCGCGAACTACCTTGGCAATCACTGCTGCTGCAATCATATCGACTTCCAGCACAAAGCCTTGGCCACCGATTTCTATGGTGCAATTGGCAGCAAAAACATTGCTGGCCGCAATGATTGCCTCGCTATTGTACGTCATCGTCGCCTTAACTTCTTCCACAAGGAGAGCGGCCCGTTCAATCATGGGCCTAATTTGTGACATTTTCTTTTTGAGTTCTTCTTTTTGCTTTTTATGTTTTGAGGTTAGTTGGTTAGCACGCTTCTGGGCCAACTCACGGAATTCATTTTTATAACGATCTTGTGAGTTCTCGAGATCAGCAAGACGCTTCTCTCTAACGCCAATGCGTCGCATGATCTTGTTATCAACACCAACTTTGAAAGTCGTTCGCGCGCCTTTGGTAAATCCCACATTTGCCGCAAGCACAAGACCACGGCACACAATGGTTCCACCACCAACAACACCGTCGGCGGCCATTGCCCTAATAAATTGACCCGCTACCACGCGGCTACTAATTAAGGAACGATTGACGGTGAGCGTACCGTCGCATTCGATATTACTATTTTCGATGAAGTCAGCTTTTATATGACTGGCACAGATAACCTTACCTTTTTCACCAGTTACAATACTTTCAACGACTTCAATTGGCTCTTTAGATGAAACAAATGCACCAATAACCGACCCATGAATTTTGAGTGGCCCTCGCACTCGCACAACAGCGCCAACATCCACTGAACCTTTGATTTCAACTGGCCCATCAAAATAGATATTTCCAGACTTAAGATTTACATTACCTTCGTGAACCAGCACGGTTGTTATGGAAAGATTATTTTCCTCGAATTTAGGGACGCCGTCGGAGAGGGCATAAAACTTTCCAGGTTCACGCTGTTCCACACCCTCACCCACGTTTATGGTCATTGCTGGTCCATCGGGAGCGGACAATGACTGACCGAGTACCGTCATACCGAGCTCAGCAGGCTTTGCATAACGAACTTCGCCAAAGAATTGACCTTTCTGAACAATCGTTCTTTGCTGTGCGTCACGGATATTGATTGGTTCTGAATTATCTTTTTTGACCGGCGGATCCTTATAAATCATGTGTAAATAGGGCTCAGATCCTGCGGCAGCTGTCCACCCGCGCGCTGCGACCATATTATTTAGATTGCCGCGCTTAGAAAATATTTCTTCAAGTTCTGCAAAAACTTCATCGTTCAGACCACATTTGATTCCATTG
>CAMDGW010000059.1 GCA_945897695.1 Pseudobacteriovorax antillogorgiicola
ATAACAACGAAACAAGAGAGTACTGATACCGCATTGTATGTGAGTTCAGTTGCTCCGATCACCAAGGTTCAGCTTGGACTTGGGATGAAGCTTTAAGTCGAGTGTTTTAGAAATTCACAGAGAATCGTAAGTTATAATAAAGAAGGAATGAGTATGCGTAAGAATCGCCCACCACGTAATCGTAAAAAGACAGCTAAGCTTCGCGCAAAAAAGAAAATTGCTCGCCGTCGTAAGCAAGTGAAAAGTATTCCTGGCCAACGCGCAGGTTTGACTTTCCGTCGCGGTTTTAAGAAGTAATTTTTAAATTTTTTTTGACTTTGATTTTTAAGAAGCGGCTTTGGTCAATGCGGCCAAGGCCGCTTTTGCTTTTTCATAGGTGGGCTCAAGCTCAAGCGCCTTTAGAAAGTAAACTTCAGCCTTCTTGACGTCGTCTGCTGTTTTCAACTGAAGGTGAGATAGAGCTAGATTGTAGTAGATCCGGTAATTTTCTTTAAATTTAGGAAAGAACTTTAAGGCTCGATTATATTCTTCAATGGCCTCGGTGACCTTACCATCTTTGGCTAGCAGCACGCCTTTGTTATTGTAGTGCCTTACAATTTCCATCGGGTTAGCAACTTCTTTTCCAAAGGCGATAGCATGATTATCATAGCCAGCATCGTATAACTTTTTAAACGCCTCAAATTTATAGTCTGGCTGTTCAGGATTTAATTTTATGAGTTGTTTAAAACGATCTACGGATTTTTCTGGTTCCTTCAGTTGCAGGTAAAGCGTAGCGAGTTCAGTTATGCGGTCGATATTCTGAGGGGCAAGCTGGTCGGCTTTTTCAATAAATGGCTTGGCCATCGAGAAACTTCCTAGCTTCATATACATGCGCCCTGCAGTGTTATTCAGCCCGATATCATTTTGCTTTGCTTCCAACATCTTTAACGCTGTGTCCAACGTGTCCTGCCAGCGGGAATCCCCTTCATAGATATTGAGTAGAAGTCGGCGACCTTTGTCTCCAATCTGAGGGATCATAGCCTGGACTTTTTCAATGGCTTTCTCCGTGTTCCCTGACTTGATGTAGGGTGTCACAATCTTATCCTTGAACTCGGCAAATGAGAGTAGTCGTTGTTTTGTTGCTGTGGCCCGAGCCAAAAAAGGAAGGATCTGAATGTCTTTAAACGGCTTACTAACGATCTCAATATCTTCTAGTTCTTTGGCAAGTCCGTCTTGACCAGATGTTCGCTGGTTGCTGGCCATGACAATAAAGCCAGTTTGACGCTTTTCACTAATGTCGTGTTGGCGCCATTTTTGTATGAATGCAAGCCCTGGGAGTGGAGCAAAATCTAACTCTATTAGAACAACATCAAAGCGATTTTGATTATAAAGGTAAAGCGCACTTTCAAGATCACTCGCCTTCATCACGGTGATGTGATGTTTTGCGAACATCTGTTCGACTGCATTCAAGAAGGCTGGATCATCATCGATGACGAGAACTTTGCCTGGTAATTGTAGTGCAGGTGAATTCAACTCAGATCTCCTCTGCTGATAAATAAATTCTACCATGATTTATCGGTTGAACCGATAAATGGGCACTATTTGCCGACTGAGTTGCATCTAGTCGGCGAGTTCGCATACGATTGGGTAGAACAAATGATAATTTGCTAAATGAGGTAATAACCCGATGAAAATCGGTATTTGTACAGGCGGCGGTGACTGCCCGGGGCTGAACGCTGTTATACGTGCGGTCGCACGCCACGCGATTTTAAATCACGGAATGGATGTCTACGGCATTGAGCAAAGCATCAATGGTCTTCTCTGTGATCCACCGGCGGCCAAAAAACTGTCTCTCATGGATGTTGCTGGGATTATTGACAAGGGGGGGACCATCCTTGGGACTTCAAATAAGGGTAGTCCCTTCAAAGATCCACAGAAAGGTGCAGAGGCAAAAGCCAAGGCTTTTAAGAACTGGAAAGATCTTGGCCTTGATTGTCTGATTGTTGTTGGTGGGGATGGCACTCAACGGATGGCATTGCAGCTCCATGACGCAGGCATGCCAATCATTGGAATACCGAAGACTATAGATAATGACTACCTTCCCACTGATATCTCAATCGGTTTTATGACAGCCGTAGATGTGGCAGCTGATGCTATCGGTCGTCTCCATTCAACGGCAGAAGCCCATAGTCGTGTCATGGTGGCCGAAGTTATGGGACGAGACGCAGGTTTTATTGCTCTTCATGCGGGTATTGCCGCGGCAGCCAACGTTATTTTAATTCCAGAAATTCCCTTCAACTTTGATGCCATTATCCGTGCCATGGATGATCGGCGTAATCGTGGACGAAACTTTTCAGTGATAGTCGTTGCTGAAGGTGCTCGAGAGGAAGACCAGGAACCGATGTTTAGATCATCTGCCACAGGTTCGATCCATTTAGGTGGTATTGCCGGCGAGGTTGCCAGTAAGCTTCATCAGAAAACCGGAATTGATACACGCGTCACAGTTCTGGGTCACATCCAGCGTGGGGGAGCTCCTGTAACGCTTGACCGTATACTTGCGACGGCCTTTGGGGTCCATGCGGTGGACCTGGCGGCAAAAAAGAGTTACGGACGTGTGGTTGGCTATCTCGGTGGCAAAATTACCGACATGGGTTACAAGGAATTTGAAAACGGAACGCGGTCGCTGTCACTAACAGATCCATATCTTCACGCGGCCGAATCCATTGGTATTTGCTTGGGACGCTGAAACATCTATTTTGCTTCGGTCAAGGTCTTAAATGCCAAGACGATGGCCTCATATTCGGTTGGAAATGGCGTTGCGCTTGTCAGGAAGACAACGCGATTTGTAGTAGGAACTCCCGTTTTTGCGTGTAGGTATTCAAAATTCATCCCGTCAAAAGATGTTGGAAGAATATGAGCAAGCTTATCTGCTTGTGTAAAAGTTTGCGCCACAGCATCAAACTGTTTTTTGGTAATAGCTTTTCGTGTGCAAGTTTTCTCGGATTGCATGATCACGCAAAGCGTCAGGCTATCTTTTTTGGCCGAATTTGTGCGAATAAGCCATCTCTGCCCGGGATAGCTCATGCCTCCATCTGAGAATAGCGCCCAGCCTTCTGCTTTGGGGCCAGCGGCTGCAACTTCACGTGCGAAGTCTTTTTGGAATCCTTCCTGGACTTTAGGTGGATTGGCAGGTTCAGTTCCTGGCAGGGTTGCTGTCGTTTCTGGTGCTGTGACTGCACGCACGTTGGCGTTCCTTGCAGAGGGCTGGCTTTGATTTTTTGCTGCTGAAGCGCGCAGTGTCTCAGCCTCGGCCGGATGAGACTTAACGCAAGACCCCATTAGACAGCTGGCTACTAGAGACAGCATTAAGTAGTGTTTTTTCATGGCGCGACCCTCATTTAGAATTGCAAAACTTTATATCTTTTACGATACGTGGAAGCTTTGAGTTGTCGGACTCAAGATCCACGTACCTGAACTTTTTCTGGAAAGCTGCTTTAGCAAAATCTAGTGGCGCCTGGAAGCGGCAGTCCTCTTTGTTTGTCTGACGATTACGTGCGCACACAGGAATCATTCCTGGCTCGGTGGTGGTGCCAATCAATTTCGGTTCTGGATCTAAGGTCCATTGACAGTCTTTTTTTCCTTCAGGATCGCAACTAAAGAGAGTCAATACCGGGACTAAAACCGTAAATTTCAATAATTTGATCATAAAGTCCATTCCTCTGGGAGGTTGGTTTAAGTTATTATGCCAAAGTTTGGTAGAAAACTCGAATTCTTAGCATCCTAGGAGAGCAATTCCCATGCAGGATTCACGTCCGTCCAGTGGCACAGAAGAGACAGTTGAACGGGTCAGGTCACTTTTAAACAGATTTGACGAGCTGATCCAAGAGGCGTCTTCTTACTATGACGTCAAAACGCTGGCTCATCGAATTCATATACTAAGCCCAAAGTCTGCAAATATCAGTTTGACCCCGTCCAATGGAAAAGATGTGCCGTTGGCCCTAACGGCGTTAATCCATGGGGTTGAGGTCGCTGGCCTCGCTGTCTTGGTTGAACTTCTCGAGCTTGTCACAAGGGGGAGCCTTAACATTGAACAGCCCCTTGGCGTAGCCTTGGGAAACATTGCTGCCGCAGAGAATTGCGTACGTTTTATTGGACGAGATCTTAATCGATCATTTGGACGTGAAGCGATCGAGACAGCTGAAGATCGCCGTGCCGATGAGCTTGAGCTGCTTCTTGCAAGGTCGGAACGACTTCTGGACCTGCATCAGGTTAAGCTAAAAATTGATCGGCCTTTTTGGATCTTTCCATACACAAAAGCAGGCTATCGATTTGCCAGAGCTGTTGCTCCTGATGTGGCCTTGATTACCCATTGGGGTAAGGGGTTTTCCCAGGATGGAAAATGCTCTGATGAATGGGTGAATTCTGTCGGTGGGATTGGCGTGACGCTGGAACTTGGTCAAAACGGTTTTGAGCCGGCTCAAATTTCACGTGGACTCAAAGCTGTAAAGTGTGCGATGGAGGTCGTCGCTGCTGCCGCCAAAGGAAATCCAGTGGCCATACCGGGAGGCCAATTAGCACCCATTTATACTTGGGGCGAAATAGTTCCCTATCCCCAAACGGGCCTTCCCGTCCTTGATGAGGGTTGGCATAACTTTAAATTGGTGAAATCCGGGGACAGATTAGGTCAATTTGAAGGTCAGGTGATTACAGCTGGCGTTTCTGGTCCAGTCTTGTTTCCAAAATATCCCGATCCTATGGCAGATGGATCTTACGCTAAGACGCCGCCAGCGGCAGAGTTGATCCGAATCCTGCGTGAAATTAAAGAGGCAGATTTACCTACTTAATAAAAAGGTAAGGTTAGCCCTGTTAAATTCTTGGCTCTGGTTATTGCGAGTTTTGATAGAGAAAAGGCCAAGGTCTCGCCCCTTCAAGTTCAAAGGCGACCTCTAGGAGCCGGCGTTCTTCGCCCATGGGCGAGGCCAATTGCACGCCAATGGGATCTCCACGTTGTGATCGATACATGGGAAGTGAGATGGCTGGGTTGCCGAGTACATTTGCCGGAGGTGTATATCCCACGTGCTCCCGAAGGCGCTGGAGTAATTCGTCAAAAGGAACTTCAGGGCTTAGCCTTCCAAGTTCTGGAGTGACTCTTGCGAGAACTGGCGACAAAATCACGTCGAATTTTACATTGTTAAATTGTGGTGATTTGTGAGCGCTCCGCAAGTTTTTAATGGCTAATAATGATTTCAGCATGTTTTTCTTAAAGGTGCGCGAGAGGCCTCGAGTCAGATTGTCCAATTTCATACGATCAAAACCCGGCGAGAGTACGAGGTGACCAAAGTGTTCCGCTGAAAAAGCCAGAAAACTCCAGTAAAGTGTGAAGTCTTCGGCAAATCTCTCAGTGCTTGGAAAAAACGTCTCTTCGACACTATGTCCAAGATCAGAAAGAATTTTTGCAGTTGTCTCGACAGCCACTCGATTCTCGACACACGCTTTGGTTAATATCGAGTCATACACCAAGCCGATCCGTAAACGTTTTTTTGCTGGACCCTGGACCAGACCAATTGGTTGCAAATGAACTGGTCTGTAAAAACGTTCGGCTTCATAAAAAAAGTGCGCTGTGTCGCGAACAGTGCGAGAGACAACCCCGTCAGAAATGATATCAATGGGCATCGATTTTGATTTCTTTTGCAGTACCAAACGGCCGCGCGAGGGCTTTAACCCAACCAAGCCGCACATGGCTGCTGGTATCCGAATCGAGCCACCGCCATCATTAGCGTGAGCAATAGGCACGACCCCTGAGGCAACTAGGGCTGCTGATCCGCCGGAGCTACCGCCAGCGGAAAGGTTTAGATTCCATGGATTTCTGGTAGGTTTCGTACCATCGTCAAATTCAGTCGTACACCCGAACCCAAAAGCTGGGGTGGCAGATTTTCCAATAAAGTGAAGTCCGGTCCCATGAAGCTGATCAACAAGTTCGTCAGTTTTCCTTGCTGGAGTCGTCGAAGTAGCCGCAGACCCAAATCGAGTAGGTAGCCCGGCGAGATGGATGTTGTCTTTTAAGAATGAAGGGACATTCAGCAGGGAGGGAGTGTCTTTGCTCGCCACTTGCGACATGTGAATTTTCGCTCGCGTCTTGACCCGATCAAAGTCTGGGATGACCATGGCGTGGAGAGTATCTTGGGATTTTTGTGCACGAGCGATGGCCGCATCGATCGCCTCATCTAGTGAAATCTCACCTTTTCGGATCAGGCTCGTGATGTCCGTGGCATCGAGATTTCCAAGGACGTCATTGGTAAAAGCGGAGTATTTAGAGTTTGCTGTCATGTGCTTATCCATCAGCGGAGTTGAAGGCAAATTGGTTGTTTTTTAGGATATCATGAATCTTAAGCAATTTGTGCTTTGAGAAATATTCATGAGTAGGGGATTTTTTTAATTAAGTGAATTAACGAACGCTATAATTCCCTGTTCCAAAGACCATCGCGGCTTATAGTCGAGACGTTGACGCGCTTTGCTGATATCAAGGGTTTGGCTAAAGGCCGTAAGTCCTGCCGAGTAAACACTGAGGGGCGGCTCTTCTCCTGGGTAAATGGCTTGATACCATAACTCAAGGGATCTCCCAGCTAAACGAGCAACAGGCCAGGACACATTTAGGAAACGCACGTTTTGTCCACTGGCTTTAAAGAGGGTCGTCGCGATATCGCGAACGCTCTTGGGCTCCCCATTGGAGATATTTATGACCTCACCACGGAGCTGAGCGCAGCGATCTAAAGCTGCTAATGTCACGTCCACAAGATTATCGATAACAGTTAAGTCTAAAAGCGGAAAACCGCCTCTCACAACAGGCATATAGCCAGATTCGGCAGCGCGCATCATACGCGGAAGAATATTTCGGTCACCAGCGCCAATCACGCCGCGAGGTCGTAGTGAACAGGCGTTCAATCCCCGTTGACAGGCTGCAGTAATGAGCTCATCGGCCATCACCTTGGACTGACCGTACATGGATACCTGCTTTGCTGGTAATGGGTCGGATTCCTTGATTCCCAGTCGATCAGAGTAATCGACATAAACACTTGGGCTGGAAAAATTAACAAACGACTGCACACCAGCCGCTAAGGCCGCGTCGAGAAGTTCCTTAGTACCGTGTATATTCATTCGTTCAAAATCGGCCCACTTGCCAAAAGGAGCTACATGAGCTGCACAATGAATCACGCCATCGATACCGGTGAGTAGGTTCTTGGTGGTAGCCCCCAAAGCCCCTAATTCTCCGCCAATAAGTTTAACATTGGGAAACATTTTTGCAGCTTTTTCTGGCGATCGGACTAGCAGTGTCACATCATCGCCACGCATCATTAATGCTTGGGCAACGTGGCTGCCGACAAATCCCGTAGCACCTGTGATGAAAACTTTCATGTTAGCGCTTCATGGCACGCTGAATAGAGCGATTGGCATCGCGCTCCTTGGAGCTGTCGCGTTTGTCGTGGAGCTTTTTGCCTTTTGCTATGGCAATTTCTACTTTGACGCGCTGACCCCGAAGGTAGATTTTGGTCGAAACGCAGGTCATGCCTTGAGCCTCAATGGCCCGCTGAATTTTTGAAATTTCTTTTTTGTTGAGAAGGAGCTGGCGAGGGCGTTTTTCATCATGGTTCATGATGTTGCCGTGGGAGTAGTGGCCGATGTGTACATCTCGCAGCGTCGCAGTAAAGCCGTCAATGTCTACCCAGCCGTCTGTTAAATTGCATTTACCCGCGCGAAGGCTTTTGACTTCGGTGCCAGTTAAAGCAATACCAGCCTCCCATGATTCACCAATGGTATACTCATGATAGGCTTTACGATTGGATGCAATAATTTTTATTCCAGGTCCGGCCATACACTTTGACTCTAACTTAAACACCAGGTCTTGGCAAAGGCGATCCTGTTGGTTTACGAGTTAACACTACGTAGATGAACCTGCAGCACTTGCAAAGCAGCGGGCGTTATGCCGCTAATGCGGCTGGCTTGGCCCAAGGTTTCCGGCTTAAATCGTCCGAGTTTTTCGCTCACTTCAAAAGATAAGCCAGGGATTCCCTTAAAATTCATGTCGCGTGGAATGAGCACCTTGTCAAGATATTGGCTGTCTTTAATCGCCCGTTGTTCTCGGGCAATGTAGCCCTCATATTTGATTTCAATAGCTACCCGGCGAACTATCTGACGAGGGTAATTTTGCAGTTCAGGCACAAGATCAATCAATGTATCTACGTTGAAATCGGGACGTTTAAGAAGAAGTTCTAGTTTCGTTCCTGAGTTGTCATTACCAATATAAAGCTCAGAAGGAAGGTTTGACTCACCAAAGGTCTTGGTTTTCACAAACTGGGTAACATCTCTGATGAGACGCTGACGTTCAGAAAATAAGCGATAGTCATGATCTGATACAAGGCCTACGGATCGTCCGAGGTCTGTTAATCGGGAGTCAGCATTGTCTTCGCGCAGGTATAGTCTGTGTTCTGCGCGCGATGTGAACATTCGATAAGGTTCCTGAGTGCCTTTGGTAATCAAGTCGTCGATCAACACGCCAATATAAGCTTCACTGCGTCCGAGGACGAATTTTTCGAGCCCCGCAACTTTGCGCGCTGCATTGATACCAGCCATGAGACCTTGGGCTGCTGCCTCTTCGTAGCCAGTAGTGCCGTTGATTTGTCCAGCAAGGAATAGTCCTGGGCATTTTTTGACTTCAAGGGATGCAAAAAGCTCGGTTGGATCAACGTAGTCGTATTCAATCGCGTAACCGGGGCGAATGATCTCAGCGTTCTCAAGGCCGCGTACGGTCCGTACGAATTTGATTTGTGCCTCGAGGGGGAGTGAGGTGGATAGGCCATTTGGATAGACTTCGACCGTATCGTAACCTTGGGGTTCAAGAAAAATTTGGTGGCTGTCCCGATCGGCAAATTTGACAACCTTGTCCTCGATACTGGGACAGTAGCGAGGGCCGATGCCTTGGATGCTGCCGCTATAAAGTGGTGACATGTGCATAAAATCGCGGATGACCTGATGGGTCTGCGCATTTGTATGCGTGATGTAGCAGGGGATTAGTTTCTGATTGATGCTCTCATTTGCGAAGCTGAAAGGGATGATGTCTTCATCCGAGTGCTGAGGGTCTAGAATTTCCCAGTTGATGGTTCTAGCATCCAGTCGCGGTGTGGTGCCTGTTTTAAGTCTGCCAACGCGAAGTCCAGTGGATCTGATAAATTCGGCAAGTCCTATGCTTGGTGCGTCGCCTGCGCGCCCGGCGCTAATTCGCTCATGACCAATGTGAATCAGGCCGTTGAGAAAAGTCCCTGCGGTAATTACCACTGCTCCGGCCATGAATGAGCCAAAGAATTTTGTCTCAACTCCAATGACCTTCGATAATCCGTCGAAGGTTTGATCAACAATCAAACCTTCGACGGAGTCCTGACGAATTTTTAGATTCGGCGTATTCTCAAGTTTATGTTTCATGTAGCGGCGATATAAGTCCATGTCGGCTTGGGCGCGAGATGACCATATGGCAGGTCCTTTTTTGCGGTTGAGGACTCGGTATTGAATGCCCGTGTCGTCAATGGCTTTGCCCATCTCCCCACCGAGAGCGTCAATTTCTTTAACCAGATGCCCTTTGGCGGTACCACCCACGGCGGGATTGCAGCTCATAGCGCCGATACGGTCCACATTTTGTGTGACCAAAAGGGTTTTAGCTCCAGTTCGCGCAGAACTAAGGGCTGCTTCACAGCCTGCGTGTCCACCGCCCACAACGATGACGTCAAATGATTCAAATGTATTTTGTGAAGTCGACACGACCAAGAGCGAACCCTTCCTGCGTTTTATAGCATAGAATTGTTCGCTCTTTTTAATGTAAACCGAGGGGGAATTCAATAAAATTCAGGGGTCCTATACCGAACGAAGCCTGTCACGCCACCTTCTTCTGAGGTGACGCTTGGGCTGACGAAGCTCCAGCTTTCCCTGGTACTTCTGAAGCCTGGTTAGCCAACGCGCGAAGCATGCGCCTGATTTTTAAAGGATCTTTCCGAAGTGCCTCAATTTGCCGCCGAGTCTCATCGTGGAAGTATCTCTCTTCCAGGTTATAACCGTTTTTACTTAGAGCGTCTTTTAACATGGTATGGGACCTCCTTACTTATATAACCCACAGTCGACCTGGGGAGTTTTCACTAGAGTAATTCTTTAAAAATCAATAAATACAGATGGTTATTGAGCATAAAATCAACCTTGGCCACACTGAAAGGTGGGCATTTTCTCAGAGCCATGGGAACTAGTGTTTATTTTTGGGTCACTTTGATGTATCGGAGGGCTCTATGACTAATGATTCCAAAAGTTTTGAGGCAGCGGCATGGCGAGGCCTAGGTGGTCCAATCAGTGATCGCGATGCAGGTATCCGAGTCGATTTGTATCTCGCAAAGACCTATCCGTTTCTGACTCGCAGTGGTTGGCAGAAGAGAATGGATCTTGGAGAGGTCTTGATCAATGAACAATCGATCAAGGGAAGCTATAAGCTGAAGACCTCTGATCGCGTGAGCTTTTATCACCCTGAGTCGGTAGAGCCAGAGGTAGATAGAGATCTGCGTGTCATTTGGCAAGACGGTTCAGTGATGGCGGTGTTCAAGCCAGGCAATTTGCCCATGCATGAGAACGGGGCTTATCGAAAAAACACCTTTGCACACATTCTTGCCGAACTTGTCGGGCAAGAATGGTCTGCTGTTCATCGGCTGGACCGCGAAACCAGTGGAATTGTCCTCTGCGGTTCAAACAATACTGTTCGTCAAAAATTGGCCGCTGATTTTGAAGCGAAAAAGATACAAAAAGAATATCAGCTGATTGTGAGTGGCGTTCCTGAGCAAAGTACCTGGGCGGTCGATGGGCCCATCGGGGATCTTGTAGAAAGCAAAATTCGAATCAAAAAATGGGTTGTTGATGGTGGCTTGTCTGCACAAACAGGATTTGCGATTGAGCAAACGCTTGGCGTTTCTGGAGGATTTTCTTTATTACGTGCCTTCCCAAAGACTGGGCGCACGAATCAAATCCGCATCCACGCCGCATATTCAGGGCATTGGATCTTAGGTGACAAGTTATATCACCCGAACGAGGACGTGTTTCTCGACTACTGGGAGACTCAACAAACGACTGACTTCTGCATAAAAGAAACAATGTTTAGACGATGCTGTCTCCACGCAGCTGCGCTCACCTTCGTGCATCCAGAAACCAAAGAATTTGTTCGCGTCGAGTCAGAGCTTCCTGCTGATATGCGGGAGCTATGGTCCTCTTTAAGCCTTCGGCCCAGTGAATTTAAAGGTTGAACCTTCAGTTAAATTCGATTCCACCCAATATTAACTCCCCGTAGGTGGGGCATCGGCTTCGTTTTGCAGTGAACGTGCCGTGTGATGATGATCTTTTGGGGTGATGATCAGCCTAAATAATGTGCAGAATTGAGGCTCAACTTGACGGGGTCGGGAACAACGGTCTAACCTCTGGACCAATTGATAATCATAGTCTCTTGGGAGGCGCAAATCATGCGTTTAACTAATTTTAAGTCAACTCTTTTGTCTATGTTGATGATCCTAGCAACAGCTGTTGCCCTTTGTGCTAAGTCGGCTGCTTATGCTGATGAGGATCCGATGAATCCTGGAATTGATATGGTGGCCTTTGAGGCCTCATTGAAGTCGGACGGGGTCCAAGGCTGGGTTCATGGCCGGCTGGGTCCGCTTGCTGTCTTTGTCTTTCGTGAAAAAGGTGACTTCTTCCGATATGCTATCTTCCCGTTAGTGTCTCATATTCCAAACATCAAGACTGACCTCGAAAGCCTAAAGCGCCATGACAAAATTCGTATCAAAGGTGAGTTTATCGATAATGGTGCTCCCCAAAAGCATATTTATGTCACGGAACTTAACGTTGTTGAACGCTGGGATGGTGGGGGAGGCGAAAGTGTTCCCCCTTACGAGCACGAAGCTAAAATTCCAGAAGACTTGATGACCCGTACCGATTTTATCGGGAAAGTTCATTTTGCTGCG
>CAMDGW010000060.1 GCA_945897695.1 Pseudobacteriovorax antillogorgiicola
CTTGTTCGCTCAGACAAGGCAAGACGAGGCCTTTATCAGTTTGCCGTCTATGACCTCGCTGCCGGAGCAGCCAGCGGATGGCAAAAAAAAGAATTTGCAGACTCTCTTGATGAGCTACGATGGATGTACTTCCCACTCCTCAATGCCGATGGCACCCCTGAGATTGCGGCGACCGCTGATAATGCAAATAAACGATACTACAGAACTAATTTCTGGGAAGCCAAGCCTGACCTGACCGACCCTAGCACATTTTACCTTTCACACCGTGGCAGCCCAGACCCCAATGGCGGTGGATCCCTAAACGCAAATAATGTCATTCGTGTGAAAATCACAGGCGACATCACCTCACCGTCTGTTTTCACCTCTGATGCCCTGTCGTTTGAGCGAATTTATGGATTTAAAAATGAGCTTGAGCCTATTGGAAGATATTTCCTAGGAGACTTTGACATTCAAACCGTCCAGGGACAATCAGTCCTCATGGTGAACCACTTCAAAGATTTTAGGCCAGGCCCGACTTATTTCTCAGTAGCCGCCAAAGTCATCGGAAACAACACTTGGATTGCTGAAACAAGCAGCACTTCTAGCCAGAAGGCCTTTTATCAGGTTGCACTTACACCCTCTGGCCGTGCAATGGCGGCAAACTTCTATGGAAACTCGTTAATTCTGTTGGACGTTACGCCGGGCGTTGGTATAACTGAGCGAGCGATCAACATTCAATAAAACCCACGCTGCTTATGCGTTTGAATGACATAAGCGTCGGGACCCTTTGGACAACTCTCATGGTTGAGAGTCAATTCGGGAGAACTAGTTATGCACTTAAAGCGACTAACCGTACAAGGCTTCAAATCGTTTGCCGACAAGGTTGTACTTACGTTTGACAAGGGCATCACCGGTATCGTCGGACCAAACGGCTCAGGAAAAAGTAACGTAATCGATTCAGTCCGCTGGGTCATGGGTGAGCAGAACGCAAAAAACCTTCGCGGTGAAAAAGCTATCGACATTATCTTTGCAGGGTCTGATAAGCGCAAAGCATTGACCATGGCCGAAGTCGCTTTGACTTTTGACAATACCGAAGACACTGGCGTCTGCCCCCCGGAGTATCGTCACGAGCCGGAAATAACACTTGGTCGACGCCTTTATGCTGACGGAGAACGCGAATACTTCATTAACCGCAAACCATGCCGCCTCAAAGATATTGTCCAATTTTTTGCGGTGACCGGACTCGGTGGACGCAGTTATTCCATGATCCAACAAGGGCAGGTTGACAGGATTCTCAATGCAAAACCTGAAGACGTTCGCGAGATCCTCGAGGAAGCGGCCGGTACTTTGGTCTACAAACAGCGCAAAATTGAGGCCCAAAAAAGGCTTGAAGAAACTGGACTTAATCTTTCCCGCGTTGAGGACATCCTACGCGAAGTTGAAAAACAGCAGGGAAGCCTTGAAAATCAGGTTGAAAAAGCCAAGAACTGGAAAGAACTGACCGACGAGCTTCGCGACCTTGAGCTGAAACTGTTTAGCCACAACTATCACTTCTTCAAAGAAAAACTCACGGCTATCGAAGAACAGATGGTTGCTGAGCAAAATAAGGAAGTCGACAACATCGCAAATCTTGCGACTTGGGAAGCTCGTTACGAAGAACTCCAGCAAATTCTTGCCGAAGCAGATCCCGAGCTTGCTGTCCTCGGAGAGCAGTTTACTGTGATCCGAGAAAGCATTGCCCGCGCAGAAGCATTGATCACCAATAGTCTTACTCGCGTTACCGATAACGAACAGCGCCTAGAGGCTATTGATCGTGAACTTTCTGAGGAAGGTCAGCACTTAAAAGCTCTTGAAGAGCAAGTTGAACGATGTGCAAAAGAATTATCCGCGGCGGAAGAGGAAGCTAAGGTACTCAAAGAGCTGATCGAAGACTTCCAAAGTGAAGTCGATGCGGTGGATGAATCATCCAACGTATTTCGGTCACGGGTTGCCGAATTTGAAGACGAGGTCAAGCACCTTGACCGCCTCCTTGAAAACAACCGCCTTCGCCACGAATCCATTGGTCGGGAATTAGAAAAAATCCGTTCAAGCCGCGACGGTCATGGGCAGAGAATTGACCTTCTCGAAGCTGAAGCATTTCTGGCACTTGAAACTGTCGCAAAGTGGGAAGAAAAAGCCTCTGGCCAACAAGAAGGCCTCGATAAAGAAATACGCGAAAAACACGAGCGTGAAGGTATCCTTGCTCAAAGCTACACTAAGATGAAGGACGCGCAATCGGTTCGCGATCAAGGTAAAGAAAAATATCACGAAACCAAAGCTCGTCTTTCCTCACTAGAAGAACTCGTTGCGGGAGCAACTGACGTGGCTGCAAGCTGGGCCACCCTCACTGAAAAGGAAGGGGATCTATCTGAAGTTTCCCTTGGCCTCATCGCCCATCACGTTGCGTTTAGTGACTCTGCCCAAGAGCTTCCCAAGAAAGTACTGACTGCATTTGAAGGTTGGAGCGAAAGACTTGTCGTGACAAATGCAGACCGGGTCTCTGATCTGGTGCGCATGTGTCAGCGTCACAATGTAGGTGGCATGCCAGTTCTCTTGCTCGATAACACGAAAAAACCTAGTGATGACATCGTTACTTCCTGGGCCTCTAAATACGGCGCAGAGCCCATGGCTCAGTATCTTAACGTCACCAAGGCTGCGCCCGAAATAAAGGAGCTAACAAGACGAGTTTATCTTCTGCAGGTGCTTCAACTCGACAGTGCCACGATTCAAAGCATCCCAGATGGATTGACCGTATTTACGCCGCAAGGACTCCTAATCCACAGCGCTGGCGACTTCTTCATTGCAGGCTCAGCAACGGGCGGCATCTTGTCTCGCAAGGCAGAACAAGAAACTTTAGCAAAAGAGCTTAAAAACCTTGAAAGAACGCTGGCACAAAGCCAAGCGGCTATCGATGAACTTGAGCTCCGCATCAACGAAAACCGACAAGTCGTCGGTGAAATTGACGCGAAGCTACAAGGTCAAAACAAAGAAGTCCTCGGCGTTATGGCAGAATTGCAGACAGCGCGCCAAACCGCAGAAAACAAGAAAGAACTTGCCAATCAAGCAAGAGCCCAAGTTGAAGATATTAATGGCCAAGACCGCCAGCTCATGGAAGAACTCGACGGACTCTATGAATCTCGTCAATCTCTCGAAAAAGAACGTGATATCGCCCTAGAAGAGGCGAGACAGCTGCGTGAAGAGTTTGCCTCGGTAGATGAACGTCGTGATGAAATTATGCGCCAGAATCAGCAACGCCAACTTGACTTGGCGAGGGCTGAGACCAGGGCGCAGCAGCTTCGCGAGAACAGAAAACACTCTCAGGCTCAGCTAGAACTAGCTCAGAACAAACTAACTCGTCGCTATGACGAACAGTCTCGTCTCACTCATGAGATCGAGGACGCTCGCTCGGCACATAAGAGGGCTGAGTCAGATATTGAAATTTTGATTCTCCAGCGAGACGAACTACAGGAAAAAATCAACGAAAAGCGCGACGCGAACGCCTCGGTTCATGAAGAGCTCAAAGTCGTTGACGCTCGCCTTCGCGAGTGCCGCGAAGCCCAAGCACGCCTGCAGAAGATCCTAAATGAGAAGAATATTGAGGCCGAGCGAATCAAATTAGGAATCGAGTCATTCACAGCCCAAGCACTCGAAAAATACCAAATAGAACTGTCAGGCATGCCTTTTGCTAGGGATGAAGACTTCAATCTCGACAAGGCTGGTCGTCAATGCTCGACCCTTAGAAATAAGATTGAAAATATCGGCCCTGTAAATCTCATGGCCATGAAAGAATACGAGGATCTGACTGAGCGTAGAGCCTTTATTATATCGCAGCGCGAAGAGATCAATGCGTCCATTGAAGTCCTGAATACTGCTATCGCTGAAATCGAACTCACGAGCAAAGACAAGTTTGGCGTGATATTTGAAGTTATTAACAAAAACTTCGGAGAACTTTTTGCCATCCTCTTCCCTGGTGGTGAAGCGGCCCTTGAGCTAACTAACAAAGAAGATCCTCTGGCTGGGGGCGTCGAACTAATGGTCCGCCTACCTGGAAAGACCAGAAAGAGCATGTCACTTTGCTCAGGTGGAGAAAAAGCACTGACTGCGATCTCGCTTATTTTCGCCCTGCTCAAAACTAAACCAACACCTTTTTGCTTCCTCGATGAGGTTGATGCCCCTCTTGATGAAGCAAACGTCGGCAGATATAACCGCGTTCTTGAAGCACTATCTGAGCAATTCCAATTCGTGGTCATCACTCACAACCGTCGCACGATGGAAGTCCTAGACTCTCTTTATGGTGTGACAATGCAAGAGGGCGGCGTTTCAACTGTCGTTGGCGTTGACATGAAAAAAGATCTCCCAAGTCACCTAAAAAAGGCCTTCAAAGAGATCAAGCCTCCAACTCAGGTAAGATCTGTCGAGGCAGCTCAGGCCAACTGAAACTATTTTTCTTCAAAGATAAAAGGGCGCCCTTAGGGGCGCCCTTTTTGTAAAAATTTCAGGCTGATCTTTCCCCGAAGTGGTCGTTTGCCACCCTAAGTTGTTCGCGAAGAAACTTAATCTCAGTTTCATACTGTATTGCTGCGGAATCCAACGCTTTAACTTTTTCCAGAGCATAAGTTGTTTCTAATAAAGCGAATTTCTCTCTAGTCTCTTTTTCCTGCTGAACAAAAGAAACCCTGGCCGAAGATAACTCTGCTTTAAGCTCCTCAATTTCCTTCTGAAGTTTTGCGTTACTCCATTCGATCACAGCAAATTCCGTTTGGATTCTTGACTTTTCTTGGATGAGCTCCGACTGCATCTTTTCTAAATCTGGCGGAAGCGAAGCCATCTGCAATGATTGAACCCCAGACGACAAAGGATCTGTCCCAGAAGGCTGCTCCAGGTCTTGGCTCAAAGATTCAACGGGTACGGTACGGGCTTGGCTGACCAACTCAGAAATTTTTGCCGAAAACTGGTCATACTGCTCATTTTTTTGCACTTCTAAAGTCTGTAGCCTTGAATGTAATGCTGACTCAGTTCGTTCAGCTGCGTCCAAAAGTGTCTGCAGAGAAGAAATCTTCACCTCTGCCTCCTGCCTAAGACGCACGGTCTCACTTAGATCCGTCTCCACACGTTTAAGCTTAGACTCTGAGTCTGCCAGGGATGTCTTAAGATATTTCACACCTGACTCAAGCTGAGAAGTGGCGCGAGAGTAGTCCTCAAGACTAGACTCCATTTTCTTGGATGTCTTTCCTAAATCAATTAAGCGTTGCTGCAAATCAATAGTTCGACGCTGCTCTTCCTCAAACCTAAATTTCAAATTTTCTAGTTCTTCGTGTGATCGTTCACCCTCAAGTCTCAGCGCCTGACAAGAATGGTCGGAGCGTTCCAATAACCACCAGATTGTACAAAGACTCACTAACATTCCGAGAAGCCCAATGATTATCTGAAGATTAAGCCCACCAACTTGAACGTAAGATTTAACCTGATAGGTTTTTGATTCGAAAGCTTCCGCTTTTTGCTTGAAATCAATAAACGATTCAACCGCAGATTTTCGATCTGATTTTTCTAGTGAGTCTCTTATGGTACCAGCTAGTTTAAAGACTTCGATAGCATCCTTTGAGTTTGCAGATGACGCTTTGGAATCTCGTTCCGTTAGCACCTGCTCGAGGGAGTCGGACGCCTGTTGAAAATCGCCATTCATTCCAATCTCATCAGCCAACATAAGTCGCGAGACCGCCAACATGAGTCGTGAATTTGAATCATCTTTTTCATGACCACTAGAGGCTCGAACAAAACCCCAAGCGCACAGGCAGATCGATAACAGAAAGGTCGCAGCCACCCAAGACTTCGGCAATTGCGGGCCGGTCATTTTTGGGATATCGGCTGCAGGACTCGCCGTCTGTGTCTCGGCCATTACTCGTTCCATACGGTCTGTCTCTAAATTGATGCTAGTATTTATGTTCATACTATTATTTTAGCCGCAAAAACCTTGGTTCTAGATGACGCGTTTTTTGCCTAATAAACCTAGTTACGAGGCTAAAAATCGCCAGGCCAGGAAATTTTGACCTAGACCGTCTAGACTGCGGTAGATCTTGTGGATGGGTGTATAATTAAAGAAATTATATTTTGCGGGGAAAAGCCACATGAAGCGCCTGAAATCTAAATATTATTTGGTACTTTTCGCTGCGAGCTTCCTTGTAAATTGCGGCAGTAAGGACGACAAGGGAGACAATACTGCCGGGACACAAGACCCAATGCAGCTCTCCCCAGCCGAGCAATTGACTGCCGATTGGAATGGCATCTACCGAAGCATCTCCAATAATGTCCCGAGCAGTGAACCTTTAGAAGCCACAGCAAGGTTTAATGCTGATCGTCAGTTCGAAATTACTCTTCAGCAAGACCAAACGGCAAGGGTCGTTGGCACCTGGAGTGAATTCCAAGGCAAAAATCTAATCCTCAAAATCACAGGATCAACAGTCTCACCAATCGGTGCCACCGGGAAAATCGTGGAAGCCAACTTCGATCTCTTGGGAGAAAATTTAAGAATTTACTCGCCTACGTTTGATCTTCGTCTGACAAAAGAATCATCGTCAAAGCCCTCGGATTCAGCCGGCACAGCCAATCATTTTTTTCAGGCAAACTGGAGCTGCAATGACGGGGCAGGGCGGACAACCAGGGTCTTTATTGACGAGAAATGGCACTTCAAATTAAGCACGATTCGCACTGGTGAACGGGCTTTTGTTGCCGAAGGAGATCTAAGCAGTGTCTCCGAGGACCTGGCGCAACTCAAGATACAATCATCTTCAGATCCACTGGCTCAAGGTTCTTTATTTGAATTTAGACGTAACACTAATAACACAACGCTTATTTTGACGCGTCCAGAAAGCCCGTCTTTAAATCTTGGAACGTGCCGTAAGTGATTAGAAAAATAATTTATACGGCTGAAAAAACTGATTTAAACCTACGCTTATCCCCCGACTTTTTGTGGTACCAAGAGAGACGCCGTAATCCACCCGAAGGATAAGGCGAAACACCTGAGGGATGGAAATCCTGACACCGCCTCCAACGGAGGTCTCACGACCACCAGCTGGCGAGTCGCCGTGAATCCATGCTGAGCCCGTATCCATAAAAACTGCAGGCTGGATATGAGCGTATTTAAATCTAGCGGCAATAATCCGGGCTTCAAAATTTGCATAGGCGATCTTATTGCCAAAGTGAATACCGTCCGGCAGTCCGCGAATTGAGTCAAAGCCACCCAAGTAGTAGAGACCACCTAAAGTATGATCAGTTGTAGAGCCAAGCAGCAGATGAGCTGCCATATTCACGTCAGAAGGCAAGAGCCAGTATCCAAACCATTCCGTCTCAGAAAATGTTCCCGCTTCATCTGGAGACCGAGATCGTCCCCAGAGGGCGCGCCCCTTAAGTCCCTGCATGTTAAGGCCTTGAACCCCCAAACCGTCGACGGCAATGATCCCACCCAACATACCGCCATATCCTGCGTTCTTATTCAGATGCAGGCCTCTGGGAGCCACTAGCTGCTTATTTCCCGGTTTATCTTGGGCTGAAAATGAGGACGGACTTTCGCGGGATGCCTGAAATTGAAGGCCTGCCTGTAAAGACCCTGCACTTGCAAACTGCATGACTGGATAAAGGAATTGAAATTTAGCTGTGAGAGACTCGCTATCAGCAAAGCCATACATCGCGCCACTGTCTTCGTAAAATGATCTCCGCCTACGATCAAGCCAGAGCTCACCACCCCAAAGACCACGCCCTTGCCAGGCTCGTGGAGATTTAAAAAAAAGAAATCCTCCAGGGGGTCGATTGCCGTATCGACGCACCTCACCTCCGAGCGCCAAAAGACGCCCGAAAGCATTGGTCTCATATCCGCCGGCAATTAATAACGGAGTCCCACCACCGTAAACACCACGAATAACCGGAATGCGCGTCCATTTTTCTGAAATTGAAATCGAAACTCTACAAGAATTTTCCGACAACATTTCTAGCCGTACATCGGCTGAGCTGAAAATATCTGTGGTCAAGATTTTAGTTCGCAGCCTCTCAATATCTTCCTGCGAATTTATTTCAATGCGACCTAGGTCAAGATAATCTCGCAACCACGACTCGTCAGTTCTTTCGAGTCCAGCGATCACGGCCGTTAAATTGACACAGTGAGTATTACCATCTAAACCATCATCGCCTGATGGGCCTAGTCCTGCCAAATCTGCCGCTGCAGCCGGCCAAGCAAAAAGCACAACAACAGCTAAATATTTCCCAATTTTTTTTGAAAAAAACTGCTTCATGTCAAAGATATGGATCATCTTTGGCAAGGTAATTAGCGACGTAATCAAACACTCCATCCTCAAGGGATGTCATTTTCTTCTTATATCCTGTGCGCTGTCTTAACTCTTCTAAGGTTGCTTCCGTGAAATACTGATACTGACCCCGAAGTTGTTCGGGCATTTCGATCCATTCAAATTTTTCTTTTTTCTCACCGACAGCTCGAAACACTGCGCGACCAAGGTCAGCAAAAGTTCTTGCCTTGCCCGAGCCAAGATTAAAGACACCGCTAACAGCAACCCTGCGCACGCTGTACAAATGGTACATCACGTCAACCACATCTTTGACGTAGACAAAATCGCGTTTTTGCTCGCCATGTCCAAAGTCAGGGCGGTAGCTTTTGAATAATTTTAGGGAGCCCTTATGACTCACCTGTGGGAAAGCGTGATAGACGACACTTGCTTGACCGCCTTTGTGGTATTCCTGGGGGCCATAAACATTAAAAAACTTAAGACCTGCCCAAAAAGGAGGTTTTGCTGGCTGCCTCATGACCCATAGGTCAAATAGCTGCTTACTGTAGCCGTATGGGTTAATTGGGCGCAGTTTTGATAGGTTTTTAGGTTGATCACTATATCCATCATCACCGGCTCCGTAAGTCGCAGCTGATGAGGCATAAACAAAGGGAATCTTATTCTTAGAGCAAAAATCCCAAAGCTTCATCGAGTAATGGAGATTATTTTCAACGAGATAATCCACATCCGTTGCTGTTGTGGACGAACAAGCACCCATATGGAATATGGCATCAATCGTGCGACCTTTGGGCAAGTTCTCAAGCCATTCAAAAAACCGGTCTTTGTGGACAATATCGGTAATTTGGCGTTTGACGAGGTTTTTCCATTTAATACCTTCGCCCATGCGGTCAACAACAACCACATCGGAAATGCCCTTTTCATTAAGCTTCCAGATCAAAGCTGATCCAATAAAACCAGCGCCACCCGTGACGATAATCATTTGCGCGACCCTCCATTTGGGGCTAGACTCCCATCCTGCCATAGTTTTCGCGTAGTTGGAATTGTTCAAGTGAGACTATTTTTCGATGGGCATTGGATTTCTTGAATTAGTTGTCATCGCCCTGGCTGCACTCGTGCTGCTTGGCCCTCAGAGGCTGCCTGAAATCATGCGCCAGGTAGCTAAATTCTATGTCCATATACGAAGAACCTCCAACGATTTCAAAAGTGCTTTTGATCACGTAGTGCAAGAGGCCGAAGTGGAGCTTAAGCGGTCAGAATTGTCCCAACTAGAAGCCTCAATCAAAAAACGCGCAACGGAGCTCGCCAAAACCTCTTCCGTCCCTATCCAGGCAGAACAGGAGCTTGGCCAGGAAAACGCGCCCGCTCCGACCAACGCCCCCAGACCGCGGCTAGACGAGGTTCCAACATGGGATCAAGTTCAAGAAAAGGGTCCAGGCGAGTCATAAGCACCAGTTGAAGGAGAAGATTCGTGAATTGGTTGAACGAATTTCCTGTCCCCAATTTAAGAAGAGACCATAGCAGCGGATTGCTCGAGCTAGGTGGTGCCAGTGTAGCCCAGTTAGCCAGAACTTTTGGAACCCCTCTTTATCTCTATGATTTTGACAGAATTGCCTCGCGCGCCGAGGAAATCAACTCTGAACTTCGCAAAATCTCGGAAGGTTCCCGCGCCTTTTACGCTATGAAAGCTCTCAGCAACATCTCTGTTCTAAAGGTCATTCACGGCAAAGGTTTAGGGATGGACGTCGTCAGCGGCGGCGAAATTGAGCGCGCATTAGCTGCCGGAGTAACTGGCGGAGAGATTGTGTTTTCTGGAGTCGCTAAAACCGAAGAGGAAATCAGGCTTGGCATCAGGGAAAAAATCGCCTGTTTTAACATTGAGTCCCCCCACGAGGTTGCTGAACTGATCAGGCTGGCAAAGGGCTGCGGGCATAAAGTTCCGGTGGCGCTGCGCATTAATCCGGATGTTGATGGGAAGACTCACGCCAAAATCAACACGGGACTCGCTGAAACAAAATTTGGACTAAGCCCAGAATTGGCAAAAAAATTAACTCTTGAGATTATGTCATGCCCTGATCTGTCACTATTAGGTGTTAGCTGTCACATTGGCAGTCAAATCTTTGATCTCAATACAATCAAAGCTGCAGCTCTGAGTGTGAAAGATTTTGCTCTTGAACTCTTAAGGCTAGGAGCACCAATCACCCACGTCGATATGGGTGGAGGGTTAGGGGTTGCCTACGGACCGACGGAAGAAACACCCCAACCGTCATTTAGCGCCTGGGTCGAAGCTGCAAAAAACGCCCTCCCGGATAAGTCATTTGATCTGCACCTTGAACCTGGTAGGTCCATCGTAGCAGATGCAGGAATACTAGTGACCGAGGTCATAGATGTAAAACCTGCACAGAAAAAAACGTTTGCCATTGTTGATGCGGGGATGACCGAGCTAGTTCGCCCAGCTATGTATGATGCTTACCATCACGTCACACCAGTTGAACATAAAGGCGTTACAACTAAATTTTTAACATACGATATCGTTGGTCCCGTCTGTGAGACTTCGTGCTGGCTAGCCTCGGGTGTAAAATTACCTGAGCTTAAGCGCAATGACCTTGTCGCCATTTTAACGGCTGGAGCCTACGGCATGTCGATGGCGTCGAACTATAATACGCGTAATCGACCTGCCGAAGTTGCCGTTATCTCTGGTAAAGCAAAAGTCATACGTAAAAGAGAAACGCTCAGATCCCTGTGGGAATCTGAGCTCGTCTAATTTAACTAAATTGTTTGAACCCTCGAAGGGTTACTTGCCCCAATCGCGGATTTTGGCAATCAAGCCCTTCACCTCGTCGTCACTCAAAACAGCACCCCAAGGTGGCATCGTTCCTGATAATCCCACTGCCGCCCCACCTTCTTTGATGACTTTTGCTATGTGAGTATCATCGACTTTCGCTTGCCATGCTTTATCGTGGAAATTTCTTGGTTTTGGGTTCATAGCTAATGCCGCAGCTCCATCTGCCTTACCATCAACACCATGACAGCTACTACATAATGAAGAGTACTTCTCAGAAATCGGATCTGCTGCCAACGTCTCAACCTTTGCAGCAGGCAGGTCACCTTTATCAGTTAACTTAAGCTGACTTGCGCTGGTAATTTGGCGCTCAGACGTAAACTGTTTCCAGTAAGGAACTGGATTATATTGGTCCATACATGAGGACACAAACATGGCACACGCGAGAATGGCTAAAATGGCTCTCATAATTTGCTCTACCTCAATCAAGTCAGACCAATACTATAGCAAAGGCGTGGGGGCTAGTTAAAGGAGTAATTTCTTGGAAATTTCTGCCGAGTATAGCCCCTGGATTTCAAAAATCTTGTACCTTGATGTCTCACCCTAAATCAAAACCACATCCT
>CAMDGW010000061.1 GCA_945897695.1 Pseudobacteriovorax antillogorgiicola
ACTCAGATTGTCAAAAAGATGGTTAATAAACTTGGGGTCAAAGGACGACGAGTTTCCATTTCTGTTTCTGGAAGTGGCGTGATTATTAAGCGGGTGCGTGTTGCAATTGGGAAAGATGCCACTCTTGCTGAACAGGTTGACTTTCATGCGGCGCAGTCGTTTCAAGTTGACCTAAGTGAGCTTTACTACGATTACGCAGATTTGGGGCCATCGCCCCGGCATGAAGGCCACGTGGATGTTCTTCTTGTTGGTGCGCGTCGTGAATTGATCGAACAACAAATCTCAATTGTCAAAGCAGCTGGTCTTTCCCCGGGTGTCATAGAAGCTGCAGCTATTAGTGCTGCGAATATGTTTGAGTTAAATTATGGCGTTGTCGATGGGCTCATTGCTTTGGTTTCTGTGGGCGCAAGTCAGACGGAAATAAGTTTCATCGACAACGGTCGCTTTCTCTACAGTTTTGAATCGCCAATTGGTGGTGAAACATACACGTCAGCCATCGTGCAGGCGATGAACATGGACCGTGAAACTGCAGAAGCACTCAAAATCAGCATTTCTGAAAATTCTGGAGATGTCTCGTCAGAGATTCAGCGAGTACTGAATGAAACAAATAATCTTATTGTTAACGATATACGACAAATTTTTGGATTCTTCGCAGCAAGTTCAGATGCTGAAGGTGTCGCTGCAGCCAAATTTGTCTTTTTGGCTGGCGGCGCCAGTCGAACGCTCGGTCTTGATGCGGCCATTGCATCAGCCTTGGGAATTCCTGTTGTATTTGCAAATCCCTTTCAGAGGGTCGAGGTAAACGAACGTAAATTTAAAATTGAGCAAGTTTTGTCTCTTAGCCCCATGTTTGCTGTCGCCATTGGTCTTGGCATCAGGGAGAAGGGTGACAAGGTGCCTGTATGATTAAGATCCAGCTATGTCCGGCGGGTGAGCTAGAAAATAAGAATTGGTGGTATGTTGATGCAGGACTCTTGGTCCTAATGATGGCGCTCAGTTACTACGCAGTGACTCTACATATCGAATCTAGAAAAGAAGGCGTGCAGAAGTTAATTGCCAAAAGGACCCAGTGGGAGACCGAATTGGCAACAAAAGCAAGTCACGTTGAAAAATTCGGGACTCTGGAAGGTGAGATCACTATTTTAAACCAGAAAATTGGCGCGCTCCGAAAAATTACCACATCAAAAGTGGATAAAGTAAAGCCGCTTGTCGCATTGGATCAGCTGCAGACTCTTTGGATTGACGGCATTTGGTATGAGGAATTGCAATACAGCGCTGATGGTACCACTGTTATAAAGGGCGCGGGCCATGACAGTTTGCTTGTCGGTGAGTACATGCTTGGCGTGCGCGAAACGATGAATCCCGAGACGCGAAACGACGATGTCCGCACTCAAATTGGATTTGATCAATTGAACCTTAAATCTGCAAAGCTTAATGATCAATCAGATGAAATTTTCAAAGATATAGCGAGAAAAATGGTTTTTGAATTGCATGGAAAACATGTGGAAAAGCCTGCGGTTTTGCCGCCAAGCCTTTCCATTGGTCCGAGGCCTAGATCGATTGGAAAAGTAGGGTTTTAGTGGGGAGACAGATTAGTGTTTGATGACCTCAAAATTCGCTACAAAGAGAGCAAGCTGCCTGTGCGGTTGGGCTTGTGTGCTTTTGTGGCTATGATTCCTGCAGCGTTTCTGTATGTGGAAGATTCATCGGCAGTTGATGAAGAGTATAAAAATGCGGAGAATCTCGAAAAGGCTGCAGCTCAAAAACTTCTAGCAGCAGAAAACACCTTGAAAAACATGCCAAAGAAAGAAGCGGAGCTTGCGTTCACGCGCGAACAGCTTAAAAAAGCTGAAAGTCGCCTACCAGACAATGTTGCTGTTGACGAAATTCTCCGGACAGTCGCGAAGTCGTCGAAAACATACGGTGTTAACATCACGCTATTTGAGCCTCAGGCGGAGATTTTGCGAGGAGATAACTATAAGTTTTTGGAACTTCCTTTCAAGATTTCGGTTGAAGCTAATGACTACAGTCAGATTTGTGAATGGTTGGACAACGTGATCGGCAGCAAATCGAAAATTTATCTTAGATCCTGGAAGCTCAGTAGAAACGCTGGTTCTATAAGCGACATTGAAGGGGCAGGGATACTTGCCGGTCCAACAATAGGGCAATCACTCACGACCAGCCAGCTTGCAGAACAAGATGGGCGAAAAGCTCGCGAGAGGCTGCGTTTGTTGCTTGAGACCGATGTTTCTGTATTTAAAATGGCTTCCGCGGCGCAAATGGCGTCAGCTCAGTCCGCTACAGGTCAAATGAGACCCGATGGCTCGCCTGCCAAAACACAACCGGGTGATCCTAAACTAGTGAAGCCTCCAGGTGACGGTGCGGTTCCAAGTCCAAAGCCAGCTTCGGAGGGGTCGTTTTGATTTTGATTCGATGGCCATTGTTAGGTCTCATTTTGGTATTTGTTATGCCATTAGCGTCGGCAATTGGGCAATCAATCGAACGTCCTGCGGGGCAACTTATTCAGCCCCATCCTAGAGCTGATATCTCCGTTCAACACGAGGCATCAAAATCAAAGCTGGTACCGATCCTTCGCAAAACGGATGTGGCGAAATCAAAGATTAAGGCTGCGCCAATTGCGGGGGGGGCTGCTTCGCAAGGAACGAGTTTGTCTAAGATGTCTTCAGATAGTAAGCCACGCAGAAAATCACCGGATTTTTCGGCAGCATCAATTAAACCCGTAAAGCGCGTTGTGTCAAAATTAGCGTCGTCAGAAAACCCCTTAGCACATCAAAGAAATTCAGCGGGAGTGACCGCAGACGGTGGCGGATTAGAGGGATTGAATGATGATCCATGGGATAGTGCGTCAAAGCGTTTTGATCAAAATGATCCTTCCTTAGCGGTTAGTCAAGGCGTACGGGTTGAGGATATTATCGAGCCCACGTCTGAGTACAAATATTCCGGATCGAGAAAGAAAAACCCATTCATTCCCCAAGTCGTTATCGGAAGGGCTGGTCAGCAGAAGGATTTGAACCCTAATGATGTTGAAATCCCAATTATCAATCCTTTGCAATCATTTGCGGTCAATCAGCTCTCGGTGATAGGTGTTTGGGAGGGGGATGACGGAGTTTGGAAGGCATTGATTCAAACCCCTACGAATCAAGGGATCGAAACAAAGTTGGGTGACCCAGCTGGCAACAGCGGTGGTCGAATTATGACGATTACGCCAGACTCTGTGGTTGTAAGGGAGTTTTCCGTAAGAGCAGACGGGACCCGAGAATATCGAGATAAGCCGCTTTATATGGGGAGCGACAAGCCGCAAGGCGATTCGTCAAGTATCGGCGGACGCGTGATTCTTCGCCCAGGGTCCACAACTCCAGAGATCGAGTCACCAAATGGTTCAGGTAATCAGCCATTAGGTGACCTCAATCTGGTACCTGGTTCACAGCCGGGCACAATGAAAACAGTGATACCGGGTTCAGAGCTGAAAGTTCCAGATCAACTTAATTCAAATGCTGTGTCGCCGTCGAGTCCAATTTCGATGCCAGCCGGTGTCCCGCCGCAAGGCATGTATGAGTATGAAGGAGGTGCCAATTGAAAAATTCTCGAGCGTCCATGAGATTGCGCCCAATAAGAGCAGCACTCAATCCGACACTGATCATTGTTTTGGCCCTGATCGTCTGTCGATGTGCCTCGATGGGCGGTCAGCAGCAAAACATCGATCAGCAAGGTGACCAGACTGTAGATTCTCGAAGCCAAAAATCAGCAACGCAAAATTCTGAGTCGAAAAACGAATTCACAGAAGGTAATTCTAACTCTGACAGTAATTCCGCATCTAATTCGATTCCTGAAAACATCATTGGCGGCGCAGATGGCGACTTTGGAAATGGTGATGTGGGATCCACAAATTCGCAGAATTCGGTAGCGGTAAATAATGTCATCAATGGAACATCACTTGAAGGCCAAGAGGACTCGCTGCCACAGAGCAATGGGATAGTGCTTAATGAACAAGTTGCAGGATTGAACTCGCAGTCTGGATCAACTTTGGCGCCATTAGCTACTCTCCAAAATGGGACATCTATACCGGCAGCTCCCATGCAGACGTCAGAAGGTAATTCAGTAGGGAAATTGACTCAAACCCTGGATCCACAGAAGTCTCCGCAGACGGCCCCGCAAAACGTTTCTGGGTCGCCGGGAACCTTGAGTTGGGTCGGGTACAATTACAATAAGAGCAGTCGTAAGCTGGATGTGCAGATCGTCTCAGAAGGTGCACCTAGTTACCGCATCTTTCAGGAGGTCAATCGGGGTGGACAGTCCGAAATTGTTATTCGCTATTTAAATACAAAACTTCGGAAGAAAATTCGTCGTGATATTGATGCCTCTGAGTTTCGCTCCCCGGTGGCGTATATTCGGATGCGTCATGATCCGGCGTTTACCCATACAGATGTCGTGGTGACGTTGCGGGAGAATATCCAGCCGGTCATCTCAACTAAAGGTAGCAATATCATGCTGACTTTCGACGTTTCGGAAAAATGGATTGCTCCAAAAGGCGAACAAAGACCCATTGCTGCTGCTGAGATTATCCAAGATGATAATCAAGGTCTGAGCGGATCCACCGTGGAGACAGCGTTGCCCGGCGAAGCTCCCAAGCAACAAGCTGCCTATGTAGCCGACCCCGGTAAAGAAGCTTTTTCCGGAAATGGCGGCAGGCCCGGTGCCCCGCTCATCCCAAAGCAAGACTCCGAAAATGAGCTGATTCCTGATGATGGTAAACAAAGCCCCGCGAGCGACGGAAATGAACTTCTTCAAAATGACTCACAGGGAAACAGCGAGGATTTCTACACAATTATGGCCGTAGCTCAGGGAGACTTTCAGTCTGATATTCCTGGTACGTCGAGCTTTGACACAAATCAATTGCTGGAAGATGTTCCCGCCGGGCAGGCAATGAATACCAACTCATCAATAACTTCCTCGGGAACTGCTGACATTGTTGGTGTGGCAGCAGGGTCTGTAAAATCAATTGGACCATCGAAGAAAAAGGTACTGCGACTTGAGTTTCGTGATGCGCCCGTTAGTCAGATTATTCGTATGATTGCCAACGAGAGTAATATCAATTTTGTGATTTCCCCAGAAGCTGGCTCCAAGCGCACAAGTATTTCCCTTAAGAATGTCCCTTGGGATGTGGCATTAAAGGTTGTTTTGGATTCCAATCGTTTGGGCATGCAGGAAATGGCGCCCGGGGTTGTTCGCGTCGACTTCCTGAAGACTTTTACTGAGGACAAAGACGCCGAAGAGAAAGCAAAACAGTCGACTGAGGCTTTGATTCCAACCAAAGTTTTGGTGATGGCTCTAAATTACGCCAAAGCTGAAGACGCAGCCAAATTGGCAAAGGATATGCTTCCGAAGCCGACCGATTCGAATAATGTAGCTCAAAAACGTAATTATGACCGTTTTAAGGCCCAGGCAGATGTCCGGTCCAATTCCGTGATTATTGAAGCAACGCCAAACGTACTGGCAACCGTCAAGACATTAATTGAGCGTCTTGACTCTCAAACTCCCCAGGTGCGTATCGCCTCGAGACTGGTTGAGGTTAACTCAAGCATTTCAAACGGTCTTGGATTCCAGTGGGGAAGTCCGTTCAGTTTTGATCCAGGGCGTGGTCTTGGATTTGGATCGCTACCATTTCCTAATTACGTGACCTCCCAGTTTTCGGTTGATACAGGTTTACCCGGTTCTAAGGGTGGATCAGCAGCTATAAGATTCGGTTCAATAAATAATGTTCTTGCCCTCGATCTAAAACTAAAAATGTATGAAGATCAGAGGCTCGCAGAGACGATTCAAACAGAAGATGTCGTCGTACAAGATAATGAAGTGGCAACAGTTTCCGCTGGTTCAAGTGATTACTTCGAGCTCACAGGATCTGCTTCTGTGGCGTCGACGCTGGCGGAGGTTGTCTACAGTCTGAGTTTAAATGTTCGCCCACACATCACAGCAGATGGAGCTGTACAAATGAAGTTGGATATTAAAGGTGACTCGCCTGTGCCAGATCCAAAAGGTAAAGCGGGAAAGTCTTCTCGTAGTCTCAGTACCACATTACTTAAGCAAAGTGGTGAAACGGCCGTCATAGGTGGACTTTATACCTCTGAGGTATCAAAGACCGTAGTGGGCGTGCCATTTTTAAGTAGCATCCCGATTATTGGAGCTCTATTTAAGACTACAGAATCCGCTAACAAGAAAAAAGATTTACTAATTATGGTGACGCCAACCATTTTGGGTCAAAGCTCAGCATCCTCAGCCGGGTCGGCTGGCGTTGATATTCCAAGTCCAGGGGTTGCTGCTGCACCTTCAAATTCACCGGCTGAATTTGGCGGTAATTCTGCCTCGAACGAGGCGGCGCCGCCAAAAAACTCGGCCCCAAATGAGCCTCCTCCGTCCGAGGGAGATTCTGCGAATTCTCAGAACGCTAATACGGTTCCGGCTAACTATTCCAATGATTCGAGTGACCTCTAATCCATAAGGGAGATTAGCCATGAAGGCGTTTCAACTCATGTTAGTACTCTTTACTGTGATACCGCATGTGATCGCATGCACTGCTAATGCTCCGCAAGAGGGTATTTGTGTTAGATCTTGCGCTAATCGTCCGATTGGCGGCGGCAATGTCAGAGCTATTGCTTTAAGTGAAGCCGTAACATTCAAAAATTGTACCAAAGGTAATGAGCTGGATAAGGTGACCTACCGATTCTTTGTTTATGAAGACATGTCGGGTGTCGGCAGCTCATCTGGATCCGGCGGTTCATCTGGGTCCAGCGGCGCATCAAATGACGCAAAATTTCCTTCTCGAATTGGTAAAGCAGGAGTTGCAATCACCCCAATGGTGAATGGTTATAATCGGCTAGATACGCCTTCAAAAGATTGGTGTACCGACTCCTGTGGGTATGCTGAAGTTGCTTTTTATCCGACCTGCGCTGAGCAGGATATTTCTATTGGAATTATCGTCCCGGGCATGATCTATGATGGCGAAGGCCCGCCAGCGACAAAGTTTACTGTAACTCTCGAGTGATGGACCTGAGGTGTTAGTTTGGGACTAGACGCATCTACATGGATCAAAATGGCTCGTCAGCTTCCTCTGTCTAAGGCGGAGCATGAGGTGGTTCGTCGATTTGAGGAAGATCCTTCTGGACGTCAGTTCCTGCCCTTAAGTGACCTGCTTAGAGCCCATAAACTACTTGACGAATCCATTGAGCTGTTGACTCAAGGAGTTCAAGACCATCCTGGTTTTTCATTGGCGCGCGTAGTTTTAGCACGCGAGTTGTTTCATCGTGGTCTGATTTTGGATGCCTGGAATGTTCTTGAGTATGCGCCTTTACCGCTAACAGATAACGTTTTGGCACAAAAACTGCGATTTAAAATGGCTATCCTTTTAGGTGATGAGGCATCAGCTAGGACTGCCTTCCAACACTTGCGCATTCAACAAGGTATTGATCCAGAGATAAAGAAAATTGCGGATCAACTTGAGCTGGATGGTTTGGTCATGGCCCGTGATTCTTACCGGGTAGAGCTCGATCGCCGTGGGGTTGATCTGAGATTGCCTGTGGTCAGCTTGGTGAGTGTCGACCACACCGGCAGCGTCTCCGAGCTAAGCACTGCTGAAGGCCGGGCAGGGGCAAAAACGCGCGAAAAAAAGTTTATACTGGAATACGATCTGGATGATGCCACCCGTAGGAGTGTTGAAAATTTTCATGTCGTTCCTTTAAACGAGGTCTTTGTTCCTGGTTCAGAGCCGAACACTTCGGGGGCCAAAAGCTCTGCTGTCGAGCTTGACTCGACAACTCTTGCTGAAATTTACGCTAAGCAGGGTTTTTATTCGAAATCGCTATCAATTTACCGAAGACTTTTGCGAATGGCGCCGCACAATGACCTGCTGCGTCTAAAGGTGTCGGAAATGGCTAGGCTCGACAAGCAGCAGCGAGATGATGACCTTGAATCTGATCCAGTGTTATATGAACGTATGGAAGTGGTTGATATCATCGATCGACAAATTCGATTTATGAATCAGTTGCTCGAGAATATCAAATCTTAGCTTGAGATCTGCTCGGGAAAAATAGACGTGAATAGCAACGTACAACCCCAAATTCTGATCGCCAGTGGAGTGAATCTCGACCTTTTGGGCCGAAGGGAGCCACACATTTACGGATCTGATTCTCTTGCGGATATGAAAAAGATGGTCAGTAAAAATTGGCGGCAAACATTCGCCGACTCTGCCTTCAAACTCGTTTTTTTTCAAACAAATGATGAAGCAAAGTTCCTGAAAGAACTTGATAAAGGTTACGCGGGTGCCGTCATTAATGCAGGGGCGTGGACTCACACAAGTCTTGCTATCGCCGATCGCCTGGCCGGACTTTCGTTGCCGTTTGTCGAGGCTCACGTATCTCGATTATCTGAGCGTGAATCATTTCGCCAGCACAGTTATTTGAAGGCGCATGCTCTTAACGTGATCGATGGCGAGGGGATCCGTTCATATTGGGTAGCTCTTGAGTCCCTTATGGCGTTCCTTACAAAAGCGAAAAAATAATATTTAGATGCCGCGAATCCGACGCTGCGGCATGCAAGGAAAACCACCGATAGCGCCCGTGAAGCCTACTCTGCGCCGACATCTAATCAGGATCTGGATGCTGGCGATGATGATGTGAGATTCTGTACGTTGCGCGTGTCGACTATTTCCGCGCGTGTTAGGCTTTTTGACATCGATGTAGCAAAACTGACAGATGCAAATAGCTTATGGCTGAATTTTCTTAAATATTTTGGTTGGTTGGATTCGTTGCAGGTGTGCAATCGAAGCGGCACTTTTTTTGCAGTGTCAGAAAAACTTAAGCGTATCCAAATTAAACATCTTGGAGGAATCGATATGAAAAATACCATCCCCATGACCTGTATCCTCTCGTTGGTGATACTTTATTCAGGTTGTAGCAAGAGTCCTGCATCTCCTAATAGCGCACTAAACGAAACTTCCGTATCCGCTGTGCAAAGTCGTAATCCGGCTGTACTAACGCAACATAACGCAGTGCTGCTATCTGTGGCATCTTCGAGCAAGACCGTTTTCGTTTCGTATGTGGGAGCGATAGGAAACCAGTGTGGTCTTTCTTTCCGGAGCTTAAACGATGATGCGATGGGCCTTGTTGATGCCAAGAACCTAGTTGTGAAAATACTAGACTCTGAGGTGGAGCTGAAGCCAAGTTCTGACGAAAAAAGTGTATACAGATACAGCCTGACTGACATTAGTTCGCCGTACGGGCAATGGATAACAATAGGAACTCGTGATGGACGACCCCTATCTGCCGAATTTTCTGAAAAAGGTTTTGGTAAGGTGCTTTTGGTAAGTACACCCTGTAAATTATAAATTTTAGGGACACCCGACCAAACCCAGATTCAATTTGGGTTTGGTCGGGTGTCCCCAAATTCAATTTAAATGCTTCGAATCCATGTCCAGTTGCTGCCGCATGGTTTTCCGTCTCTACGATAGCTGTGCCAGCGAGGATGCTGGCCAGAGTGTTCCGTGACGGTACACGACTGAAGTACTTCAATCGCAGAAGGATCGACGCCAGCAAGAATCATCTGACAAGCTGCTGCCAGACTAAGGTCAATATGCCAGCGGTCGCGAGCACCTTTTGATGTACATAGATGAACTGAGACTTCTGAAAGTTCGCACGAAGAATCAAAAAGAGCGTCCACCACTTCTGGGCCTACTTCAAATCGTTCACGAGAGATACTCGGACCAATCACGGCCACCAAGTTTTTGCCAGGATTTTGAACCCGCGCTGTCCGCAGAGCATTTAATATGATTCCTTTAGTGAACCCACGCCATCCTGCATGAATGGCGGCGACCCATTGACCATCTTGGGTCGCCAAAAGTACGGGCAGACAATCAGCGGTTTTAATCGCAACAGCTATTCCGTCGTCCGAATAAATCCCATCTCCGGCAGGTCTTTCATCGGATTCATGAGCGGTTTTTTTACTGGCTTTAACAATCTCGTTGCCGTGAACTTGAGTGACATGGTGTGGCAAAAGTTCTGATAGTCTGAACTCTGGGGCTGAACGCCCGAGGACGCCGTGAGAAATTCCAAGACTAGAAAGCAACACGCTAGTATCCGAACCAGGAGACCAGCGTGCCAGCTTCAGTGATTCTATAAGTGGGACTTGCGGTACTCGATTCATTCAAATCCCCCTGTCATCCATCACTTGTTTTTAAGTGGAACGAAGAAATACTGACCACCGCGCTCTATGCGAAGTAGAATTCGTGCGCTAGACTGCTTGATCAGAGCTTTAAATCCGGCCAAATCATTCACAGGCTTTCCATTGACAGCGAGAATAAGGTCACCTTTTTGCAGTTCGACCCGCTCCGCTTCGCTTCCTTCAATCACATCAACAACTAATAGACCCTGTTTGCTGTCCAAGTGATATCTTTCGCGGGATTCTGGCGTCAGTTTCTGCAACATCATACCAAATGGAGCATCTTCTCTGCCGATAGCTTTGGTCTTCACTGGCGTTGATTCGCCGGGAAAATCCGCAATTTTTGCCGTTATTTCTTTTGATTTACCATTGCGGATGATCGAAAAGTTCGCGTTTGTCCCGGGCGGCATTAGTCCAATAGAGTTGGTTGCGTCGCTTGGAGTCTTCACGGTTTGCTTATTTATCGATGTGATGACATCTCCCGGTTCAATGCCGGCTTTATCTGCAGGTCCACCCTCAACAACTCTGGCGACAATGCTTCCTGTGCTATCTTTCGGGAGGTTGAGGCTCTTTTGAAGCTCTGGATCGATAGGTTGCAACTGCACGCCGATATAGCCTCTTGAAACTTTGCCGCTGCTGATCAGTTGTTCGGCGATACGACGCGCCAGATTACTTGGCACAGCAAAACCAATACCATTATAGCCACCACTTCTGGAGTAGATGGCTGTGTTCATGCCAATCGCCTGACCTGTTGTGTTAAGCAAGGGGCCACCTGAATTACCAGGGTTGATAGCAGCATCCGTTTGAATAAAGTTACCCATGCTGGTGATTTGCAGACTGCCGCGGCCCATGGCTGAGATGATACCGAAGCTAACACTGGCTTCCAGGCCATAGGGTGCGCCGACGGCGATCGAAAAGTCCCCGACGTTGACACTGTCACTGTCGCCAAGGATCAATTGTGAAAGGCCGTTTTTGTTAAAGTTTTTTTCTTTAATCTGAACGATGGCGACATCGGTATTGGGGTCACGTCCAACAATTTTTGCTTCATGGGTGTCACCGTTTGGAAGCTTCAATTGAATCACATCAGCATCTTGAACCACATGATTGTTGGTCATAATGTAACCTTGGTTAAGGTCGATGATGAAACCAGACCCAAGGCCCTCTTCTTTTTTTTCTCTAGGCTCTCCGCGGCCGCGCCCGCGCCCGTTGCCTGGCATGCCAAAGAAGAATTCAAAAGGATCGACCATACCAGGCGGAAGGCCGCGTGTTGTCTTGTAGACGCTCACAAATACGACAGCTTTTTCCGCATGACGTGCGACGGTGGACACGCCGCGAGAAATTTTTTGCAACGCCTGAATGTTTTCGTCGTTGAGAGGTTTTTCTTGATTTGAC
>CAMDGW010000062.1 GCA_945897695.1 Pseudobacteriovorax antillogorgiicola
TAAACATGTCATTCTTGCGGCTTTTGTATTCACTCAAAAGACTGACGAGATCCTTAAATACCGGCTTATAACGATCACGAAACTTTTCCAAACTTGTCTGTACTTCATCATAACGACAAAGACGGAGATACGTGATCGCCTGCAGGATATAGCTCTCCGGGAAGAATCTCATGTCAAAAAACGGGGAGTGCAATGTGTGAATATTACCAAGGACATTGTTGTGTCGAGCAGTAAGAAAGAATGCCCAAGCCGACTCAAAAATCGCCTCCAACCAGTTATCAGATTCCCGAGGAATTCTCGCGTAGTACTGTAGGGAGTTTGTAAAACTTTTTGTCTCATATTGAACCCGGGCGATATTGAGATTTGACTGCTCTCGGACCCAGCTGTCAGCACCTGAGCTATTTAGCGTTGATTCAAAGTAGCCGACCGCTCTGCTGTGGGCCCCTGCACGGTTTGCAATTACACCTAAGTGAAACTGGGCTTTGCCATAATAGGGACTACCGGATGGAACACGCTTGAAACTATCAGCAGCACGTTCAAATTTTTGCTGCTCAAAAGCCTCCGCACCCATGTAATAGAAATAAAAACCGCGGGCAGAACCGGGAATGTTGTCTGGGTTAATATTACCGCCTCGGACCAGCTGCGCAATATGACTCTGGCCAAGGCCAACGGTTGCATTTATAGCCCCAAGCTCCTCCAATGCACGTCTGAAGTAGGGATTAGCGGGTCCAGGACCACGACGAACAATCTGTGAAAAGTACTTCGAAGCCGAATAATAAAACCCGAGAGCCTGAAGACTCTTCGCAAGACCCCATTCGGAGAATATTTTTTCTTGTCCACCTTTAGGTGAAGAATAAGATTGAAAATACTCAGCCGCAGCCCCCACATAATCACGTCGGGCCATCAATTGCTGAGCTGCCTGATAGTTAGCAAAGGCCGCCGTCGAAGAGAATAAAATGGCTGCAACCGAGGTCGCGAGCACACTTTTTCGAAGCGAGACAAATGGTATTTTAAATACGGAGCTGCTCATAGAAAGTACCCCGCGCCAAGTTGCATCGTGATGTTCGTCTGAACAGCACTGGCTTTTGCGGCAGTCGTAGGATCACAGGCACCGTCAGCCTTATTATATCCAAATATGTGACCGCGAACGTCCCAACGAAGGCTTAGCTTTTTGTCCATGAAAACTCGTTGACCAGCGCCAACGAAAAAAGTGGGGTAGGTTTTGACTGTTGGTGAAGGTGGATCGGAGACAATGCTACCTTCAGGAATCTCGTCTTTGCTTGGGCATTGATCATAGAGGTAGTTTACACCCGTCATGCCCGCACCGGCGGATAAAAACATATCGACGTAGATTAGGCGTCCACTTGATAACTGATACTTCCCGTAAATCGGGGTATAAAGGAGCCCGCCCTCCATGAAGTATTGCGTACGAAGAATCTGAGTTTTGATTTTGAAATTTGAGTCCAGCACCCGCTTATCTTCTTTATCGATCGAGAATCCATAGGCCAGAGCACCCTCTAGTGCGAGCGTTTCACTGAAGTGATAATCGAGCAATCCGGTCGCTAGATACGTATAGATAAACGACTGGTTCATAACGATACTAAGCTGGGCGCCTGTTTCCATTCGCCCCGTCTTCGTGAAGTATTTCGGCCGTATCACGCGTATCTCATACTTCTCAAACATTTCTTGCGGCTGCTTGTCATCGGCACAATAGAGCGCAGTTGGCACACTCGCCATAGCCACGGCAAGCGCCGAAATTCCGCTGAAAATTTGCTTTTTAATTGTAGTAAAAGCTAACTTCATTATCAGTTGAGTTCCTTCTGCACCATCAATTTGAATTGTACAAATTCAGCTTGCTGAGCGGATAGCATAATTCGCTTCATCAGCTTAAACCTGTGCCCTTTGTCCATCTCCATGGTAAGCGCGCCGGTACTACCCTTCGCATTTGGATCATCACTTTTGACTTTATTGACTCGCTTATTTGCTTCCGCAAGCTTCTGCAAGGCATCGAACACTGGATAAATCGCACCCTGGGTACGATCTTTTTCTGGAACATCTCCCGCAACAATATCTGCGACTTTATTGTCATTAACGCGCAATTCAGTTTTAGTAACCACAATGGTGGGAACCTCATCGAGAGCAACAATTGTATTTGACTGCGGGAGCTCAATCCCAGCATCAACGTCGTGCGAGACAGGATCGGTCGAAAAGCTCATCAAAAGGAACGTGATGAGAATCGAGAAAATATCGAGCATCGGGTTCAGGTTAAGAGTCAGACCGTCTTTACTACTGCCGCCTACACTTGCCATGGATTACACCTCTCAACTCAACGAAGCATTACGCTTCCCATCACGATTTTAGGATAGAGATAGACCTTAGCTTCTAGCTCCGCTTTTTCGCGATTTTTCGCGTCTTTTGCTGCTGGAAAAACAGGATCACCCTCAATACGAAGCATCACGCCATCCAGCACGGCCGATAGGGACTCCCAGCTCACGTCATCTTCACTAAACACTGTTGCTTTATCGGTATCAGCATTTTGTTTGCGGATTTCAGCAAGCTTTTGATGCATTTGCTTTACGCCTTCGCCGTTATTCGGAAAAGGAAACTTTTGAGATTGATCCGGAGGACGCGTGTATGACGTCTGAATCTCAACTTGTTCTTTTGAAACATCAACGTTCACCTGAAATATCCGGCTTTCTTTTGGATCATCCGGCGGAGGAGTGTTGGAAAGAAACGGAATCTGCACTTCAAGAATTCCGACCGAAAGGAATACCGCCGTGAACAGCAAAAACGTGTTCAACATCGAGAAAACATCAATGAAAGGCATGATATTTAGCTCGACGTCTTTGTACTCAACTTTATTCTTTTTCTTTTTCCTGGACATGGGCCGTCCTCCGAATAACCCCTTTGGTACGAATTATTTCGTTGCCAAAGGGCTGATAACCAAACTAAAAACCATCAACTCATCCAAGCACGCCCTAAGATCGACTCTCTGAGATCACTCAGCACGATCAGAGCCCCCACGATGAATCTTCATTTTGCGGTTGTATAGCATGTGCAACAGGCGAGCAGCGTTAGCGTTAATATCATCAACAATCTGCGTCTGCTTCGTCATCAAGATACCGTAGGATAATAGAACCATCAGAGCAGTTCCCAATCCGAACGATGTTGCAATCAAAGCTTCCGCAATACCCTCGGCAAGTAGAGTCTGCTTTTGTGCACCCGTTGCATTCGCAGCCGCTGCAAACGATCTCATCAGACCAAATAGTGTCCCGAGAAGACCAAGAAGTGTCGCAACGTTAGCTGTGGTTCCGAGGAAGCCTGTGCGCGCTGTAACCTTTGGAATCGCTTCCAATGTCGCATATTCCATGGCCAATTCAATTTCCTCCGGGGAGTCGTTGGCTCGCATTAGACCTTGGACCAACACCTCAGGAAGCAACTTCGGTTTAGCCTTCCGACACATGCGGATAGCGTTTTCGATAGAGTTATTCATGACCATTTTTTGGATATGGCTCATGAATGATGCACTGTCTGCGAGGTCATATTGCCCCCAGTAACGAATCATTCGCTCAACAATCATTACGATTGAGATGATCGCTGTCGCTGTAATGGCAAGCATTACAGGTAATCCGCCCTGATGAAATAGCTGTGTAATCTTCTCCATGATTATCAATCTCCCTAAGATCGAGCCTAAATTGCTAATGCGTGGCTTTTACTGATATTTTACGGATGCCCTGCCCACGAAGTCAACGTTGCTGGATTTTTTTTGGCTAGGGGTGGAAATCTGTAGAAGGCTGGTCTAGAATGAGGCGTTAATGATTCGAAAGCGTTGATTTTTTAGGCAGTTCTAGTTTCTTATTGCGAAACCTAAAACTCAGAAAAATGGTCACAAAACGGGAGCTGATCCATCCATGAAACACAGTTCGTCAGACAACGAAATTCCGTTTTTTCTCACCAAGCACAGGGAGTTGCTGGCTTGGGCACGCAAAAATGCGCTCTGGCCATACCCCTTCGGCACTGCATGCTGCGGCATCGAGTATATGGCTGTTGTTGGGCCGAAGTATGATATCGCACGCTTTGGTGCAGAGGTTGTTCGATTCTCTCCCCGCCAGGCTGACCTGATGATCGTGGCAGGCACCATCACAGAGAAGATGGCACCCGTGATTAAAAAGGTTTACGACCAGATGTCTGAGCCCAAGTGGGTGATGGCAATGGGTGCGTGCGCATCGAGCGGTGGCTTTTATCGCGCATACCACGTGTTGCAGGGAGTTGATCGCATCATTCCAGTTGACGTCTATGTGGCAGGGTGTCCTCCGACCCCAGAAGCAGTTATAGCGGGGCTTATGACACTTCAAGATAAAATTATGGCTGACGCCAAGAAACCTGCAGAGGTCTAATCGACAAAATGACCAAGCAGAGTGGCACTGTCATTTTCGTTGACGTTCCAGGACTGAAGTCCATGGGTTCAGCGGCGTCCATCATGGTGGCGGCCAACGGCTGGAAGGCAATTTTGTTAGCCGGCGTGCCCCAAGCTCTTGAGTCGTTAAAGTCTTCAGCAGACATTCGTGCTGTTGTAGCTAACGCCCCCGATGAAGCTCTTTTTCAGGCTGTCAGAAATCTTGATCCAGGCATCATCACAGTCTTGGTCACAGATTTACCGATGCAAGACTATTGCGCCTCTCTTGGGCATAACGACATACTTCTGATTGACCATGTTATTGCCAATACTGATGCCGAGTGGACGACCTCAGATCTCGCCATCACACTTCAAAAGATCATCCGGTCTGATCTTTTCGGAATCGAAAAATATTTGAGTCCGCAAGCAGATATTCAAAGCCGAATCATCAAGGGATCTGCTGACAGGGATCCTTCAAACAAGGCTGTTACTGACTGGGTGGAAGCCTGTGGCCTTGGGAAAAACCTTTCGCGATTAGCTTCAGGAATTTGCGAAGAATTACTGATGAATGCTATTTACGACGCGCCTGTCGCTGGCGGACGAACTCATTATGAAGCTATGGAGCGTCGAGAAAAACGAAATTTAGCTGATGACGAATGGGCAACTCTGAAGTTTGGATGCGACGGTCGTATATTTGCCATTTCCATCCAAGATCCTTTCGGAGCGTTCGCAAGAGACCGCTGGTTTACCTACTTGCGCAAAGTTCTAAAACGAAACGACACTGAACAGCTTATTGATACAAAAAAAGGTGGAGCCGGTCTCGGCCTCTTCAAAATGCTGTACAGCAGTCACGGTGTCGTTTGCAATGTAGAGCCAGGAAAAATCACAGAAGTGATTGTCCTGATAGCTCTCAATAATCCGGTTAGAGACTTCGTGCACATGCCGAGGTCAATTCACTACTTCAATACGTCGTCTCACTAGTGACGACTTCAATTAATGTTTCATTTTTTGAGGAGCAGACATGGCAAAGATCAAAGTAAAAAATCCCGTAGTAGAAATGGACGGCGACGAGATGACCCGTATCATTTGGACGGAGATTAAAAATAAATTAATTCATCCTTTTCTTGACCTAGACATTAAGTACTTCGACTTGGGCATGGAAAACCGTGACAAAACTGACGACAAGGTCACGATTGAGGCCGCCGAAGCAACCAAGAAATATGACGTTGGCATCAAATGCGCCACCATCACCCCGGATGAGGCCCGCGTCAAGGAGTTCGGTCTCAAGAAAATGTGGAAAAGCCCTAACGGAACCATCCGAAACATCCTCGGCGGGACAGTTTTCCGCGAGCCGATTATCTGCTCAAACGTGCCTCGCATTGTTCCTAACTGGAAAAAGCCAATCGTTGTCGGGCGTCATGCCCACGCAGACCAATACAAAGCTACCGATGTAAAAATTCCAGGCGCTGGAAAACTCAAGATGGTATTCGAACCCAGAGATGGAGGTGCTACTCAAACCTGGGAGGTCATGGATTTCCAAGGTGCTGGCATCGCCATGGGAATGTACAACACAGACGAAAGCATTGAAGGCTTCGCTCGTAGCTGTTTCGCTTATGGACTAGACCGTAAGTTTCCGGTTTATCTTTCAACCAAAAACACGATTCTGAAGGTATACGATGGGCGCTTCAAGGACATCTTCCAGCATGTTTTCGACGAAGAGTTCAAAGGTAAATTCGAAAAAGCTGGCCTGACATACGAGCACCGGCTGATTGACGACATGGTAGCAGCGGTTCTTAAGTGGGAAGGTGGGATCGTTTGGGCTTGCAAAAACTACGATGGTGACGTTCAGTCGGACACGGTTGCGCAGGGATTCGGATCACTTGGTCTTATGACCTCTGTACTGATGTGCCCAAATGGCAGAACGATTGAAACAGAGGCCGCCCATGGTACAGTGACTCGTCACTACCGCGACCACCAAAAAGGCAAGCCAACATCTACCAACCCAATCGCATCGATTTTCGCGTGGACTCAGGGCCTAGCCCATCGCGGCAAGCTCGATGGCACTCCTGAAGTCACAGAGTTTGCCAGAAAACTTGAGCAAGTGTGTGTTGAAACCGTGGAGGCAGGCTTTATGACGAAGGATTTGGCTGTTTGTATCCATGGGAATAATCCTCCCGCGGGAAGCTTCATGTATACCAATGATTTCTTGTCTAAAGTCGCTGAAAATCTTCACAAGAAGATGTAATTAGATTTGATTGTAGATTGTCCGGCTCGCACATGCGGGCCGGATTTTTTTTGCCGTCTAGTCCTGACCGGCATTACAATGGGAATACTGAAATATCTCCAAAGGAATTGATAGATGTCCCACAAAAAATTTATTTTTTTTACTTTAGTCGCCCTGAGTATTTTCTTAGCCTGCAAACCCCGCAACCAGACTGACGCACAGCTGAAACACACCTTTGGGATGACATCTGTTCCTAGAAAGAACCCACCAATCAGTTGCAAAAATATGGGAACAGATTCGCATGAGGGACGTTACGCCACCGCACTTATCGATTACATTACATCAAAGAACCCGACCACTTTTACTGGCAATTTATCTAGAAAGTACATTTGCGTTCAGATTTTGCAATTAGACGACTTGAATGCCTCAATGGACGCTTCCTCGGGGACAATGCGTTTTTTCAAGCGAATCCTACACAGACTGCCAGGGCTTGAAACAGATGCGGCAAAAGCCGCCACGGTTGCTCATGAGTTGGCGCATTTCACCATGAGCCACCACTTAGCGAACAGAGAAAGCGCCCCATCAGGATATGATCGCAAGCAGGAGCAAGTATTAAGAGCTCAAGTGGATCACTTAAAAGAGCAACTTGATGCTGCCAAACTATCGGCCATCAATGACTTTCTTACTGCAGAGAATAATGAAGTATCTCGCACTATCGACCAAGTCACTGGGAACTCCTTATTAGTTAAAACCATGAAGAGCGCATCATTCCCCAAAAGCATCCTACAAGCACAAAAATCTTTTCTAGAAAAACCAGATCTTGGGAATGCTGAAAATTTATTGCTCGAAATTGACACCTGGATAGTCGAGGCGGACAAATACGCGGGGATACACGTGACGCCACTTACACCACAACAGACGCGGTTGATTAAATCTGTGCTATCACGGCGGGAGAGCATTCGCGAACCTAATGAAGATCTTAATAAAAAACTATGGGCTGCCCAAGAAGCTCTTGAAACCCACAGACTACCAATTCTCCAATTTCAAGAACAGGAAGCTGACGAAGTCGGTTTCGAGTTATTTATTCGGGCGGGATTTGACCCTGATATATTCCCTCAGTCATTTATTCATCTGGCAAAAGCAGTCCGTCCTTCTTATGAATGCGACCCTGTTTCTCCATTATCTCCCGAGCCATCAAGATACCGAGAGGGTATTAGTTTTAACAAAGTTCATCCCGATATTTGCTGGAGATATTGGGACACGAAATATATTGAACGGCGTAAGCATGCATCCGACTACCAGCCGTATATTACAAAGAAGCCAATCCTCAACCTACCAGCCCTGGACCAGTTGCGAGCTAATCTTGATTGATTCAATCAGTCCGATGCCATTACCACTGAATCGTCAATCAGGCGCCACGAGCGAACACCATCCGCTAGAACCTTACCGTAGGAATCCTTAGGCTCGAGCTGTTTTGGATTGATCTGTTTCAGTAACGGTAGAATCGTCAGGTGAGCCTCCCCTAACTTGTACCAGGGAATGCTCGGATAAATATGGTGAATGGAATGAAAACAAAGATCATTGTACAGCCAGCGGCCTAACCAGCCAGCTTTGATGTTGCGACAGGACATGGCCTGACGAGTAACAGGATCTGTATTCCTACCCTCCCAGAGGCCGTAATGTTCGGCGAGTGCGCGCATCTGTAGCAACCCACCACCGATACGTTCGAGCACAAAAAATGTTATGAGATACTCTGTGAAAATATTGAAGTACCAATAGATCAGCCACGTGACTACCGAAACTGCAATGAGCCCTATTTTATCGCGTTGCATCGCGATAGTTAACTGAGGAAACCTCTTGCTTAATCGGCGAGCGGTGAGCCAGTGCTTTACAATAAAGCCGGCGCCTCCAAAAATGAAAATATTAACGATCCATTGGTGTCGGATATACCATCGTCTGACAACACCAGATTTTTCGAATTCTGACTTCAGAAACGTTGGCCTTTCTGGATCATCGAAATCGCGGCCTAACAAGGCATGATGGATCTTGTGGATTTCGCTGTAAGTCCTATGCGGCCAAAAAACTACCCACAACCAAATGAGAGGCCAATAGTCATCAAATCGCTTGATTCCGGTGTAGGTATGGTGAATGCAATCGTGCGATGTGACAACAATTGCCGTATAAACAAGCGCCATCGGTAATGTGATAATCACAGCAAGAAATGTATCCCGCTGCCAAAGCGCACCAAAAGAAATGACTAAACCTAAAAAAAGAACTGTATGGATTGCAGCATGAGTCAGCCCCTGAGATGGGCTGATTTCACTCATTCGAAGCAAGGTCCGCGCAAGTTTTTTCTGAGGATCAACGACTGTCATAATAGATTAACTCTTTGAGCCACGATTTTTGTGCTTAGACCCTGGCTTGTGCCGAACTTTTTTCTTGCGAGAGAGCTTACCTTCCTCGTCCGGGGGTACGCTCACTAAATTATCTGGAGGAGATTTTACCAGCCAACGAGTCCTAATCCAGCGGCCGTCGTCTAATTTGGACCAACCCCCGTGAATAGAAACATGGACTTCGTCTTTTCCCTTCAATCGACCAACAATTTGTGAGCGGCGGTTGGGCTTTGAACGAATATTCAATTCAAATGCCTTGATGTATCTTACCTGGGGTCCAGATCCTATGGACGTCCCGGAAACAGTGGCTGTTTCAGACTCCATAGTTTGGTCAACGGATTTACTGGCAGTGTTTTCAATAGGAGCAAGTTGTTCAACGGGAGGTGTAGGCGGTGGCGAGGCAGGCAACTCTGCAGACTGAACTTCAGGACTTGCTGGAGCCGTAGTAACCGAAGCCTCGGAGGTCATTGACTCCACTGCAGAAGATTGCTTTTGATCAGACCCCTCCTTCGGGAGAGCTTTTTGATCGGGGTCAATCCCCGCAAAAGCAGGATCTGCATTGACTGGATCCTTCGGCTCGTCGCTTACGCAGGACGATAATAAGGAAATCGACAAGACAACTATCCAACGCTTCATAGTCACCACCTACCTGAGTGCTTCTTCAATCATCAATTTGAGCTTTTCAATTCCCTTGAATCCTTCAAGGCGGCCTTTCATTTCTTTGTTGGAAAACACAAAGAATACTGGCAACACTTCGGTCTCAGCTATTTCCAGAATTTCAGGGTGGTCATCGGCACATATTTGTCCAAAAACAAGGCCCTGGTCATTGCTGCCTTCAATGCGCTCAATGGCTGGAATAGACAGTTTACATGCACCACAGCCTTTTTTCCAAAGCTTTAGAAATACCTTATCTCCAGCCTCAAGATGGCTGCGTAACTGCTCCGGGCTCCAGTTCTGCATGATTGACGCTCCCTCCCCTTACTTTAACTATGATTTTGCTACGAAAACACGTGCCAACTCAAGTGATTAAAAATACGGTTTTCATTGCCCACACAAAACTGACTTAGACCTGTTAATCCGCTTTTTAAGAGGTGCTCTATTTCTAAGATCAACTCACAGTGAACAGACTCGTCTCAGGTGCTTATAAGACTTTGCAAGGAGCTTGAATCGGGATTCATTGCCTCCTTCGCGGTCCGGATGCATCTCCAGGGCTAAGCGGTGATAACGCTGCTTCAGATCATCCTCTGTAGGAAAATCACTAAAACCCATAAAGCGCAGAGCCTCAAGATCCTGAGCCGACTTTCCTATTGGCCGTCTGATTGTGGGTGTTGTCCTTCTTTTTTTGAATTCTTCCCGTACATTTTCCGCGACTGTATAACCGTCATAGTTTCCGTTCACATTGAATGAATTTTTTGAAGCTGACTTTGTTGCCTGAGGAGCAGCCACACACTTTGCAAAGAATTTATCACTGGCATTCAATAAAACTTCGTAAACCTTATCCAGCCGCTGACGAGCAGCAAGGTACTCTGTCTTAACGTTTGTCAGGAAAGCTCGAAGCGAGCGCGAGTCTAGATCTAGTGGTAGAGCATCAGGCAATGTTTCTAGCCGAGGCCATTCGCCGAGGTCTCCAAGCGTCCATAATTCAAAATTAAGAGATAGCAAAATCTTCCAGACACATGAGTCGGTCGCTTTAAGTGGGAAATCGATGAGATTGCGTTTCTGCCAGCAGCCAACCAATCCATTGCGAACATCAATCGTCTTTGACTCATCAAAAACAGAGAAAATTGGTTCCGTTAAAATAGACTCTGAGAAAGGTCCGCTAGCAGTTGTTGCGCTAGTTCTGAACCAAGACCCCCTTCGCTCTGGACTCAAAATACTGAGCCTGAATTTGACGGTATTCTCAAGGATGCTGATCCGAGAAGAAATTTCGGTGACAGCATCAAAAGTAGAGTTTTTCCGTTCGGAAATTTTTGCGCTCAGGGCATGGACGAATCGTTCTTTGCGCTTTAGCTCATAAACCACCTCGGCAAGGCAGCGCCCCACAGTACCGTCTTTGACGATGGCACTGACAAACCAGTCCTGATTAGATTGTGCTATTTGATTCATGAGGCTAACGAAATCTCTCAGTTACCTTTGGATTTTTGCTCAAGAAGCGAAGAAAGTTTATTGAGATCATCGGCAAGTTCAGTAAAAGCATCGCCTTTGCGCAAAACGGTTCTATGTTGAAACTTACCCTCGGCGATCATTCGAACATGTCTGCGAAACGCTATTGTTGGACCTATGAGCTTATGTGTATAGATGATCGTCATGAATAAATTAATCAGGACATACAGGACCGCAGCCGTTACGATTTGATAGATCGCTGGTGACAAATACTGATCGAGAAGATCCTTGACCTCTTCTTTCACACCAGTAAGTTCAAGGATGATATCGGAAAACTTCCCAAGATTGAGATACAAAATTGCGATAACGAGCACTGCAAACAGTGTCGATAAAATAACGCTATAAAGCCCGAGCTTTATCTGGAGCAAA
>CAMDGW010000063.1 GCA_945897695.1 Pseudobacteriovorax antillogorgiicola
GACCTGCTTGATAGCGCATCCAGTGGCGTGATAAATTCAAAAACATAAATGAGATTCTCCTATTTCGAGTTAGAAGAATCTCATTTTACTTTTTTACGGATGAGAAATTCATCCTTATTCTCGTAATTTCCGAATTAGCTCCCGACTGAATACGCATTTCCGTTATACGTATTCAGTCGGGTGGCACCTTTTAGTGGCACCTTTTTAGACGAGGCGAGGATCTAGAGCATCGCGCAAAGCATCTCCGACGCGATTGAGCGCAAAGACGATTAAGAACAAGGTTATACTGACACCAAAAGTTGGCCACCAAATTCCATTGAGCAGCTCACCCGGAGCGTCTGCAATCATCTGCCCCCAGCTGGAACCATCTTGCACACCGACGCCTAGATAGGTCAAGATAACCTCAGCTTTGATAGCGCCCATGATTTCCATAGAAGCAGCAACCACTGCAATGTGCATGACATTTGGAAGAATGTGTCTAAAGATCAGTCGACGATTGCTTGCGCCAATCAAGCGACTTGCCATCACAAATTCGCGTTCCCGCAGCTTCATGAATTCAGCGCGCGTCATGCGACAAAGTCCAACCCAACCAACCAAACCCATGGCAACGCAAATGGATACGAGCCCCTTTCCCATAATATAACTTATCGCGATGATTAGAAGTATATAGGGAACAGCAACAATAACGGAATAAACCCACTGAACACCAGCATCGACTTTCCCGCCGAAGTAGCCCGCCACAGCACCCATAAAAAGACCTATGGGAAGACTTATACAAGCCACAAGGACACCCAACGTCATGGCCGTTCGCGCCCCAGCCATCAGCTTAAATAAAACGCTTCGACCAAAAAAGTCCAAACCAAGCCATAACGCAGGACTTGAAAAAGACGGTGGAGCGAAAGGTTCTCCCACCGCCTTCTGAAAATCTGGAATAACGCCAAGGTACCCGCTGGCGGCAAGCAGCAAATAACCGATCACGGTGCCCATGCATACCAAAGTTAAGTTACTTTTCTTTAGCCTGCGCCAGGCCCGACGCCACAGTGTATCGCCTGAATGAGTTGAAATCGCATGCTTACTCATTTTTTACTCCTCACGACAACTTCACACGGGGATCAACCAAAGCATATAAGACATCGGTCAATAGATTAAACAAGGAATAGGCAACTGCAATCATGATGGTCACGCCTTTGATTACAGGAAAATCTCCTGTGTTGACCGATGAAACCAACAAATCCCCAAGACCTGGAATTGAAAAATACTTCTCCAGGACGAAAGACCCCATGACCAGAAACGGCACTTCAACCACTGTATAGGTCATGACTGGAATCATAGCGTTTTTAAGAACATGCTTAAACATCACCTGTTTTTCGGACAGGCCTTTCGCACGAGCAGTGCGAACATAATCCGACTTTGTTTCTTCCAGTAAAATACTTCGATAAAGACGCACGTCTGGGCCAAAATGAACAATCATCAAAATAATCCACGGCAAAAACAAAAACGGTAGGCCTTTTAATCCTGGGATAAAGCCATTGATCTCAAAAAGATCAAACTTATATGCCAGAAAATACTGCAGCAAGATCACATAAACCAAAAATGACACGCTCATACAGGCGGTAAAGATGACTGACATAAATTTATCGAAAGCCGAACCACGGTACCACGCCACCAGCATGGCAATAATCAGGTTCAAAATTGTCCCCATGATAAAAGGCGGCATGGTCACAGCAAGCGAAACCAAAGCCCCTTCTGCAAACATTCGCGACAAGCGCTCTCCACTCACAAATGAACGCCCAAAATCAGCGGTCAATATTTCTTTCCAAAATTGCAGGTATTGCATCACCAGCGGCTTATCTAGCCCCCACTTCGCCCTAAGAGCCGCCACTTTAGCCGGCGTGGCATGCGCACCCAGTGCGACTCTTGCGGGGTCTTCACCAAAAAAAGAAAACAACAAGAAGATCAGTAATGTCACACCAATCAAGATCGGAATCATCTGTAGCAATCGACGAATAATGTACTGAATCATAAGGAGAACCCCTCTTTTTGACGGGCCACATCGATGTCCATGTGAATTGCATCACGATCACTTTCAAGATCACGCTTGAAATTTTTTACCCAGTTTTTTGGATAAAGACCTACACGTATGACACCAAATAAGGGGACCACCGGCACCTCGCGCTTTACGATCTCTGCCATCTCTACGAACATTTTGTTTCGCTCTGGACCCGGTGGGGTGACTTTTGTCTTATCTGAAAGGGCATCGTACTGGCTGTTTTGCCAGTTTCCGTAATTTTGGCCCTGAGACCTCGCCAAAGTTGTAATGAGCGATGTGAAGTTTTCTGGATCCGGATAGTCTGCACCCCATCCCGATGTAATGATATCAAAGTCCCCTTCTTCGATTTTTTTGAGATAGGAAGAATATGGCATGGCATCAATGACGATCTTCACACCGATCTCCTCTAGAGTCCGCCTATGAAATTCAAACATCCGCTGCGTTGTTCCACCAGAAGAAGTCACGTACTTGAATACAGGAAGTCCCTTTCCGCCAGGAAACCCCGCTGAATCTATCAGACGCTTAGCCTCTGCGACATCGCGGTCATACCACGTAAAACCAAGTTCTTTATGATTCGAGGCAATCGTCATGGGTACAATCGTATCCAGCATGGTTCCTCGTCCATTTAATACCTGGTCAATATAGCCTTGCCGATTAACTACAAGTGCAATGGCTTTACGCAGGTCCCGATTTTTACCCAGTACGGGATTACGCATGTTAAATGCCAGCCAGTATGAGGAAGAATCCATGGCAGCGTATAATTGCACGTAGTCTTTAAATTCATCTTTAACCGAAAACTGGCCGTCACCAGTTTTCACAGCCAGACGTTTAAAGGAATCAGAATCGAGGCCGATCCAGTCAAAATATCCGCGCTGGAACTTCAAAACTGCGGGCTGAGATTCCTCGATCACGGGCGCATAGATTTCATCCACTAAAGGCAGTTTCTTGCCAGCAGCCTCCAGCAAACCTTTTTCCTTGTCACCCGGCTCACCTTCAGTGGGATAAGTCAGATGATAATCTGGATTTTTCTTTAGCCAGATGTCACCGAGCCTATTGGTATACTTCAAAATAAATGGACCAGTACCCAAAGGATGAAATTGAAAATCTTCCCCATATTTCTCAACACATTCACGCGGCACAATTGACATCACCGTCTTTGCCATCACCTGCATGGGTACCATGGTTGCGCGGGTCAATTGAATCTTAACAGTGTATTCATCAAGGGCTTTGAGACCTTCTACCTGAAACTGATCGTATTGATATTTTCCTTCTCCAAAATTCTCCATATGTTTGCGAGCGTCATCCAAACCAACGACTAACCCCTCAAGTAGGCTGTAGCTATTGGCATTGACAAATGGATCTGCAAACCGGGTGAAAGAATAAACCACATCACTCGCTACAAACGGACGACCCTTCTTATCTGCAAAACAAGCGCCGTCTTGGAACTTCACATCACGTCGCAACCGAATGGTCATGGTTTTGCCTTCATCCGAAAACTCAGGCATTGCTTCTGCGAGATTTGGAACAAATTCGATGGGACGCTTTAGGTAATGAGTCGTAAAAAGACTATCAAAAATCAAAGTAACAACTTCGGCACTATTAGCATCAAACTGCCGATGTGGATCGAGACTCTTGCCCTTGGCTGAGAGCACTTTACGAAGAACTTTAGTTTTGCCATCAAGTCCACCGTGGCTTGAGCAACTACAAGATACAGTAAGCTCGCCGACAAGTAACAAAATCAAAACTGTTAAAAATTTTCGGAACTGAAAGCCTAGCATCATTTAGCCCCACTTTCTTTCAAAGCTTCAGCATGATGACATGCAACCTCCGATGACCCCACTCCCCGTAGCCTAGGGACCTCGCGCTTACATAACTCTGTTGCATAAGGGCAGCGCGGGTGGAAGGCACATCCAGTCGGTGGATTTGAGGGACTCGGGACATCACCAGTTAATGGCTGAACCTGTTTGCGATCTTTGGGATGGGCGGCAGGTATGGCCGCAAGCAGTGCCTTCGTGTATGGATGGCGAGGATTTTGATAAATATTCTTTGATTGGCCAAGTTCAACCACCCGACCGAGATACATAACGGCCACCCGATCACAGACGTACTGAACCACTGCAAGATCATGAGCCACAAAAATATAGGCCATCCCGAGCTTCTTCTGGAGATCAACAAGAAGGTTAATCACCTGCGCCTGAATGGAAACGTCCAGTGCCGAGACAGCCTCGTCGGCAACAATCAAATCAGGATTTAGTGCAATAGCACGCGCAATTCCAATCCGCTGGCGCTGTCCGCCGGAAAACTCGTGGGGATAGCGATTGACGACATCACGACGTAAGCCAACCAGGTCTAGAAGCTCCAAAACGCGCGCTTGGCGCTGCTGCTTCGTCAGGTCAGAATTAAGAATCAACGGTTCTTCAAGAATGGATCCAACATTCAGTCGGGGATTTAGTGATGCATAGGGATCCTGAAAGATCATCTGCATAAACTTGCGAGTTGCGCGAAGTTCTGACTGCGACTTGTGCGTAATGTCTTCGCCTTTAAAAACAATGGTGCCTTCAGTTGGTTCATACAGCCTGACAATCGCCCGACCAAGAGTGGTTTTCCCGCAACCAGACTCTCCAACAACCCCTAGAGTTTCGCCACGCATTACGGACAAGGAAACATCGGTAACAGCCTGAACAGAACCTACTTGCCTTTGGAGGATTCCACCTCGAATTGGAAAGCGCACAGAGAGATTTTTAACATCAAGAATTTGGTTAGACATCACTCACCACCCAAACCGTCATAATTTGCTTTGATCTTATTTGCTGCGATATCAGCAAAAAAATGACAGGCAACACCGTGTGTTGATTCTTCATACATCAAAGTTGGATTTTCTTTCTCACAACGCGTTTGCCGATAAGGACAGCGTCCAAAGAATCGGCATCCGGCTGGCAGATCTTTGAGCGACGGGACAGATCCTTTAATCGTCGGAAGTTTGCTGTCGCGGCTCTGGCCAGCATGAGGGATGCTCGCGAGCAGTCCTTTTGTATAAGGATGTAGTGGTCGATCAAAAATAGCTGTAACATCTGCCTTTTCGATGACTTTGCCTGCATACATAACAACCACTTCATCGGCCACCTCTGCAATCACGCCAAGATCGTGGGTAATAAAAGCAATCGATGTCCCTGTTTGCTTTTGCAGATCCTGCATCAACCGCAAAATTTGTGACTGGATGGTGACATCAAGTGCCGTGGTCGGCTCGTCAGCAATGATCACAGCAGGCTTGCAGGCGAGAGCCATAGCAATCATCACTCGCTGCTTCATCCCACCAGACATCTGATGTGGGTATTCATCAAGCCGACGGTCAGGGTCAGGAATCCTTACCATTTCCATCATCTCAAGTGCCGCTTTGCGGGCTTCAGCCCGACTCATATGACGATGTGTCATAAACACTTCAATAATCTGTTCGCCAGCCGTGAAAACTGGATTTAAAGCCGTCATCGGCTCCTGAAAAATCATGGCAATCCGGTTCCCACGAAGATCCCGCATCTCTGATTCTGGTAAGGTTACGAGATCTTTTCCGTCAAAAATAACTTTGCCAGCTTCAATTTTACCAACACCATTTGGAAGAAGACGCATAATGGATAAGCTGGTCACACTTTTACCGCACCCCGACTCACCCACGATCCCTAGAGTTTTTCCGCGTGAAATTTCAAAGCTAACACCCTCCAAAGCAGTAACTACTCCGTCGTCTGTCCGAAACGACGTGACCAGGCCTTCGATTTTTAATACAACGTCACTAGGTGAAAAATTTGACATAAGCCCTTACTCCTCTGCTTGTTTTGGGAGAGTAGCAAGGACCCGCTAAAGGCGCAAGTCCGCCAATTCAACGGAGAAAGAGTCGATTTTTAGCTGTGTCAAAATGCCGCTTTTGGTGCACTTCTGTTACCGGACCCTGGTGAGTATCTCGCTCGGATGCGTTTTACTGCACGATCGCGCCGGCAATGCCCATAATGGTTTCGGACAATGCCGCGTCCGCCTCGCTCAGCGTCCTATTTAGGTCCGCGGAAAGGCCGTCGGCGATTTGCGAACCCACAAAACGCTCGTAAAGATTAATTCCAAATACTCCAGCACGAGGGTCCAGAACATAGGGTTTTCCACCACTGAAAACATCATTTGAGTAGACGATTATAGGAATAACGCTTTTTGCTGGATTGACAATCAGTCGATGGTTATCCCTGTCATATGTAATACTCAGATCTTGGAGAAGAATCTTTGTGTCGATCTCTGAAACAAACCATGAACGAATCCATCCAACGACAGAACCCCACCAGGTTGACTCGCTGAACACCACTCGACCGTGAATGGTCGGAATCTGCTCAACCATGCTTACGCATTTTGAGCTCTCGACAGTGTTAAAGGCATTGTTTTTCCATTGACCAAAGCTCAGGCGAAGCTCGCTTTCTTCCACCTTATCTGTTGCTGAATAATGACGTTTAAACTTGATTTTGGCCATATCGGATCCGGCACGGTCACCGTTAGTTTGAAATGGGCTATGAAGCGGCGCATAAGTCACGCGCTCGATCAGAACACCTGGCTTTTCGATCCGGTTTGCTTTGTAAAATCCAGCAGGAATCACGAGACTACTTTGGTCGATACGGATTCCTTGATTGTCAATCACAACTGTAATCATCGTTGTCCACGGTAGCCATTGTCCCTTATTTGCCAAAGCAATTCGGTCTCGCATTTCCGTTGATCGAAGCGACGCGCGCAATGATCCGTCGGGATCATTGTCATTCACATCCAACCAACGCATGGCCAGCAAACTCGCGACATCCTGACGTCCCGATAGTCGCATAGCAGCTACCAGAGCGGAGGGAGCCATGGATGCATTTGGAAACTCCTCCAATATGGCAGAATCCGCCCACATAAGTTCCATGTTGATAACAATTTCCTCACCGTGATTCAGTGAGTTTAGAACAGGTTTAATTTCGGGCATAACTACGAGGTCAATGGTTCGATCCATCTCACCAACAGCGTAGCCACTACTCCCCAATACAGCTGGCGCTAAGGTGGGAGAAAATTCAGACGTGGATCCAATCATCTCAGTTGAATACACATCAATGAAGGTCATTCGAAGATTCTTTGTCAGTGACTCCACGACCATCGAGGCTTTTTCATCCGGCATCGACGACACAAAATTCGTAAACGCCACGGGAACAAATCCGTCAAGAGAAACTGCTTGTGCTCTGAGTTCACTACTTGTGGTGATCAATATAATGAATGCAAAAATTCGAAGAATCATGGCTGAATCCTCCTTGCAACCGTTGCTATCGCTGCGTCGACGATGGCATGATCTGGAACTCCGTGCTTGACTTCCGTTGCCATGCGATGAAAGCGCAGGCCAAGGTGGTCAAGTCTAACTAGCGCGAGGAATTGGGAATCTAAACCAGATCCATGAGCTGGTTCCACTGGAAGTAATGCGTCTTCTAGTGCCACGCAAGAATCAGATAATGGCTTAGCGGTCGCAGACATCATAGCGGTTGCCTGTGCCGTATGCAGGGGATCGTGGGAATGATCCACAGCGAACAATTTACCGCCCTTTACTCTCATCACAGGCAGAGCTAACACTCGCGATGGATCTATGATGCCTGCAATCTGAAAAACTTGAATTTTCGAGCCGTTCGACCGCAGAAAATTATTTGGAATTAGTTTTCTCTTTAAATAGTCAGCCCGGGATTTTGTGGTCAACGAATGTACGCCCTCACGAACTTTTCCAAAGTTTGTCATGATTTCGTCGATGTCGGTTCGAGCTCCACCAACCCACATCTGCAGAAGCTTCATGACGGTATCAGCACCCATTGTTTCGCTTGTCCCTGGGATTCGGCTCGACTCCACAAACGCATCCACTGCAGGCGCCATCCGGTCAATCAGCATCGAACCCTGAAACGGCGAACCAACGCTAATGACAGCAACCGTTTGATCCCGCAGCCAGCTAGATTTTCGCAGCATTTCAACCGCACTTAATCCCCCCTTTGAGTACCCCCAAAGAAGTAGCTTATGCTTGCCACTTGGATCCTGTCGCTTGATCGATTCTTGCAGGGTGTGCAGCATGTCATCGGCACAAAACGTTTCATCTGGCGAGTAACTAAATGAACATTCCACACGGACAAAATCTATCTTTTTTGACGCGACGAGATTTGCATTGGATTTTTGCCATTGAGCAAAAGACGTCGTCAGGGTTCCTTCCGAACCGGAATGACTGCCAAAACCACCGAGTGCCACAACGGTCAATCCATCAGGATATTTGCTTGCGAGCATGGCGATTCCATCTTCTTTTACGGCCGATGGCTCACGCCGACATTGCTCCGCAATCTTTTTCGTGTTGAAAAGGTGCTTCTTAATCAGAGAGTACCAACTGCGGGCTCGATCTTCTCGTCCCTCGCGCTTTTTTGCTTCACTCTTCATAGTACTAAGTGTCGCCGTAAACTGGTCGGCACCCGTCTCAGGCATCGCCACCCACTGAGCCGCATCATCACAGCCAATGCGGGCGGAAAGCTCCTTGAGAAACAATGGATCAGGATTCTGCTGAACACCGTCGAGTGAGGCTGAATATGCGGACTTGCATAGCAACGCTGCCGTTGCCAGTGCACAGATTCGCATGTACCAAACTCCGCTCATAACAACCTCAATAATTATATTAAAAATTGAAAAGTTATATTAATCTTATCATATTTCCATATAAAGTCCATAGAATTTTAATAGATTATTTAAAATAAACATCAATTATTATAGGCTGGTAGGTTTGCAAGTCCCGGGAATTTTAATAATAGATGAAATCCAGGTCGATTGTTCAAGGGAATCAGCGCCGGGGGACAGCCCCCGTTAACAATCTTCCAGAAAGTTCCGATGTCTCCTTCAGAAATTCATGGATTTAGTGGAGATAGACCCTTGGCAGGCACAAGCAAATCTCTAAAAGCCGGTTCGGTTGTCTTTAAGGCCGGTGACAGCGCAGACGGGATGTATCTCGTCCGCAGGGGCGAGCTCGTCGTATATTTCGAACAAGCTGGCAAGGAAGTGATTCTTGCCAGAATACCCGAAGGCGGAATGGTCGGCGAGATGGCCTTGTTTGACCGGATGCCCCGAAGCGCCTCAGTCAAAGCATCCAGCGATGCGGAAATCACACACATATCCATGGACGACTTCAGCAGGTTGATGAAGCAAATCCCTAAGTGGTTCGTAGGATTGATGGGGGCCCTTAGCAGCCGCCTGAGAACCACCAACGATCGCCTAAAGTCCATTGAAGCCTCCGGAGGAGTGCTACCGCCGCCAGCCCACGGCGCTGCTGCCAAGCCGTACCATAATACCCTACGGATTCTTAATACCATGGAACTTCTTTGGCACCGAGATGGCGTCAAAGATGGCAAAGACTGGAATCTTCAGCGCAAGATCGTGGAGGGGGAACTTACCGAAATATTCGGAGATCCTGCTCAGAAAGTTAAAACATTACTGGATCTGCTATGCGCTGAAGGAGTTCTAACGGCCAAGCAAGACAGCTACCGGGCAGTCATCTTGTCGATGCCCAATCGTGCTGCCCTGAGCCAATTTGCCAAGTTTGTAACCAGCTTTACAAAATCAAATCCAAATCTTCGGGAGCTTCCTGACGCCATACCACACATCATGAAGATTCTGGTCAAAATGGAGGGCAAGGCGCCCTACGACCAATTTACGGTCACCATCGAAGAACTCCAAGACGCAGGGAAAACAGCTGGTCTAGATTGCGCCAACTGGGGTAACTATATACCGGCATTCCAGGGGTTTGGAGAAATCATTAAGCCCACAAAAACGTCATCGGAATCCGGGCTTGGGCTCAGGGTTACCAAGGGAGACGTCGCCACCCTGGCAAAACACCTGTCCGTCTTCCAAAAGCTCTCTCAAAACCAACTCGATTAGTCAGAATTGCGAGTCCTATTGAGCAGGGCCCTCAATGCCACTGTCATTCATGGACTGAGTAGATTTGGCCAATTCAATCTGTTTATTCAGATAGATACGCATTGCAACCACTGCAGAAAAGCAAATGGCTAAAAATACAACCGAACGCCAAAGACGCGCCATGTTTATGCTCCCAAATTCTCGAGTTCTTTCTTATTCCATAATGGTCAGGATTTACTCCCTCAGCAAGGGAAAAATCCTTTCCCTGTTGAGGATTTACTGGTATCAGAAGGTCCCAATTTTTGATCGTGAATGGGCCTTTGCAGGCCAAAGTTAAGACATAATGGAGACCAGACATGTCACTAACGACATCCGTAGAAGAAATCAATAGCGTCCAGCGTCGCATCAAAGTGGCCCTGACAGCCGACCTCGTAGAAAAAGCCTTTGAGGACGCCTACCGTAACGTACAAAAAAAGGCAAAGCTCCAAGGCTTCCGCCCGGGCAAGGCCCCAATGAACGTCATCAAGAAAATTTATGCCGACAGCGTTCGCGGTGAAGTCGGCGAAAAACTGATCAACAAGCATCTTTTCGAAGTTCTCAAAGAAAAAAAGATCAACCCAATTGCGGCTCCTGTTGTCGAAAACATGGACATGCCAACAACAGGCAAAGAATTTAACTTCTCTGCAATTGTCGATGTCATGCCAGAAATCACAGTGAAAGACTGGAAAGGTCTTGATCTGAAGGCCGAGAAATACGAAGTCAAGCCAGATTCGATGACACGTGAGGTAGATTTCCTACGCCGTCGCCACGCAAAAACCAAGAACCTGGAAGGCGATGTTGCAGCTAGCGCTGGACATCTTGCATTTATTGGTCACAAAGTTTACCAAGACGGCAATCTCATCGAGAACATGGACGTTGAGGAATTCCCTGTAGCTTTAGGCTTTAAGGAAATCTTTGCTGATCTTGAAAATGCTATTCTTGGTATGAAAAAGGGTCAGACTAAGAAGTCAATGATCACACTCCCAGCTGATTACAACGACCAATCTTTGGCCGGTAAATCGGTTGAATTTGAGATCACCCTCAAAAATCTTCAAGACTTGGCCATGCCAGAGGTCAACGACGAATTTGCCAAAGATGTTGGCTTTGACACAGTTGAGGCTCTGCATACGGAGATCAATACCCAGCTTGAAAAACGCGGCAAACAGCTTCGCCGTCAAAAGCTGGAAGCATCCATCATGGAAGAGCTTCGTAAACGCAACACTTTTGACGTTCCACCAAGTATGGTCGACCAAGTTATCGACAGCATGATCATGGAACTCAACATCGGCGATGAAAAAGAAAAGAAAAAACTCATGCGCAATGAAGACGTGCGCAAATCTTTCCGCGA
>CAMDGW010000064.1 GCA_945897695.1 Pseudobacteriovorax antillogorgiicola
AAAGTTGATGCTGGGGAATGTTTTGGAACATTTGCTGCTACGGGGGAATACGGTTATTGGGATGCCTCAAAAATTCGAGCCGCGTGGGCAGAGTTTGATAGTCAAAACTTGGCTTTGACCATTAGTGCTGGTGAATTTGCCAGCGCCGATGGAGATGTTGATTATGATTCACACGGAGAAGGTGTGGCGACGGTTATGGCAGGCCATGATGTTGGCGGCCAAACCGGCCAGGCTTTTGATGGTCTTGCGCCTGGAGCAAAGGTTGTCTCATACGATTTAAGTGAGTCAGGTGTGGACGGTGTCGAGGGGCTATATACTGCCGGGACGTTTTTGCGTGGTTATGAGTGGCTTGGTCAACATGGCGCAGAAGTTATTAACACAAGCTACAGCTTCTTCTTTTACTCCGCAGAGACGCAGATCTTCTTCAATAAAGCTGTTGCTGCATTGATCGCAAAATATCATTTCGTAATGTCTTTTTCTGCAGGCAATAATGGCCCAGGTCTTGGTAGTTTTAATCGAGGCTTGATGTATCCTGAATCGAGCCTGGTGGCTGGTGCATTTGTCAGCAAAAAACTTGATGAATATGTACACGGTGTGACCGGACTTCCTGAGGAAGGACGTGTTGTTTTTTATTCAAGTCGTGGTCCTGCTCCGGATGGCGGACGTGCTCCGACTGTTATTTCACCGCTGGCATCACTGACGCATTCGACCGTGGGTGAGGGGTATCAGGCGTTTAATGGAACAAGTAGTGCTAGTCCTGCCCTTGCCGGTTTGGCGACGGTGTTGGTTTCTGCCATTAAACAAGATGGGCTTGCCGTGGACCCCCTTGCATTGACACATGCAGTTCGTGCCAGCGGAAGACGGCTTCCAGGGGTGCCATTTATCGATCAAGGATATGGCTTGCCCGATGTTTCTCAGGCATTCGCCGTGTACAAATCAATTCTAAAAAGCGAACGCTTTCCATTCGTTGCCACAAAAGTTCAAACTGGATCTGGCATTTTTGTAAAGGCATCACAGCTTTCTGGTGACTTTGAAGTTGCAGTTGAATTTACCGGAAAAACATCTCCTGTTCAGGACTTGGCAGTGATTAATCGTCTGCTTATTCCGACCACTCTTCAATCAAATGTTTCTTGGTTGCGTCATCCTTCTCAAGGATGGATTTCCGTCGGCAAATCGACGGCGTATGTCGCATTTAAGCGAGAGGACGTCTTTGCTGCACTCGATAAATCGGGGTCAGGTGAATTGACTGCGGAGTTATCGATCAAAAATACTGCAACGGAGCAGTTAATCACAACTGTTCCCGTGACAATTGTTGATGATCGGACCTTGGTTAGCCCTAGAGTCGCCAATATCACCCTTGGTGCTGAGGAAGGTAAGAGGTGGCATATTGGAATTGACGCCTCGACAGAGGCGGTAGAGCTGTCTGTTGATGGAATGAATCTAGACGGGGCCATTGCTGCCATGAGCTATGATCCAAGCGGTGTTAAAGGTTCTCGCACTCCATTGAAAAACGGTCGAAAGTACATCATCGCCACCCCAGCGAAAGGCTGGAATCAGTTGTCATTTGTGCGCTGGGGCGGAACCGCTGTCGACGCCCAAGCCCGTGTGACGCTGCGCCCAATTCAGCTAGTTCTCGCGAATAAGGTGACTAGTGCGACGACCCCTGTTGCCGTCATTCGTAACGCTGGCGCGGAAGTCAGCGGTGTGGTTGCCGTATTTCCCTCTCGCGAATCATTATTCAGTGCAACAAAAATTGGTGGATTGGCAGATGTTCAGTCATGGGAATTGCCGTTGCCTAGAGTCGGATCTATTTGGAGTAAAGCAGGTCTTCGCTCCTACAGCAATGTAACTTATGCTGGATCTGAATGTGTTCAGTGGCTCCAGGCAAGTGATGGAAGTATTGTGGCTTCTATTCCAACAGATGGAAGTATTTTTGATGTTACTGAAGATCATTTGAAAACTGCATCGACCATGCAGCTTCGTTGTTCAGCATTTGAGGCTGGTGCCAATCCTGGTGCGAAACTCCAAGTGGAATGGAATGTGGACGTCAAACTCTTCGCAAGGCGCGAAGATAAGAAGTCCTGGCCTGCATTGGCAACGCTAGTCCCGGCCCGTTTTGCAAACGGTATGACGCCAATACCTCTACCCCCCGCAACCCTTGGTGCTGGTGTTGAGTTGTTCTATCGTGCAAGTGTAGATGGTGGAGAAGTAGCGTTGGGTGCGGTCACCCTTTTGACGCCTTAACCTGCTGGATCGTCCTTTGATGATAGACTCCGCAAGGGTTCGTTAACAGAAACGTTGCACATCCAATCATTAGCCCCGGACGTTGGATCAATGAGTGATTTCCTGTAACATTTGGTCCCCTTGTTCGGGGTGTTTTGTCTTGGCCTTGCAGCAAAAAAACGTAAAAAGTTGGCCCAGATCTGCTTAGAAATTGAGCTGCCGCTGCGGTGCCGCCTCTTTTACCCTGTCACTGTCCGGTAAGTTGGGGAATTTGGTATTGCGCACAATGCCGTAAGGAAGTATCTCCGAGGAGGAAGATCCGAAACAAATGGCGGTCAAGTAGATGGGTTAGACCCCATCGCCTGATGATTAAATGTCTCTTTATATGGGTGGAGTGCTCGGAATGATCAGGATGTTTGTGTTGGTATTCCTTTCCCTGTTTATTCATGGCTGCGGTCGTATCGATCCCTCCGATTTTAAGATCATAGGTGGTCAACCAGCAAAGGAACACACGCCTTGGTTGGTCCAGCTTTTAGATGACGCAACCAGCGGGCAGGGGTTTTGTGGCGGAACTTTAGTGGCGCCGCGGATCGTTATCACAGCAGCTCATTGTCTTGAACCTGAGTTTACAAAAAATTTGCACGTCGCACTTGGACTAGCTGATGGCATCAACCTTCATGTCAATCATCCCGTCAAGGTTGAAGGGATCGTGGTTCACCACCAATATTCACCAAATGACGTAAAAGCCGACATCGCTATTCTTTATCTGGCCGACTACAGCGGCGTTCAGTTTGAGCGCCCGGTTGCACCAATAGACTATGCAAGAGATGAGAAGCTACCCGAAAGCATCAATAAGACAGCGAAGGTCGTAGGTCTGGGCAATACCACATCAATTGGTCAGTTTTTTGATGGTGTTATCCGCGAGGTCGATCTTCCCTTAGTCGACATCAAAAAATGTAGGGATGCCTACAATGATGTCGGTGAAAAGCAAATCTGCGCCGGAAATATGGACCACGGCGGATCAGATAGCTGCCAGGGTGACAGTGGCGGCCCGATGCTGGCGAGGAATAAACAAGGCGTTCTTGAGCTGGTTGGAGTGGTAAGCTACGGAAACGGGTGTGCTCAGAAAAACGCTCCTGGTGTTTATACTCGAGTTGCATCTTACCTAGATTTCATTGAGAGCGCGGTGAGCGACCTTTCAAAGCCGCGCGAGAGTTCAAACCTCAGTGGTGAATTGGAACGATTGATTAAGACCCGATGCACGTCCCAACTGGGATTTATTCCATTTGAACAAACATCAGATGAAAACAATAAGCGCCGGACTGTTTACGGAATGGACCCGAAAGCCTTAAAAATCTCAAAATCGGATAAAACTATTTCGGGGTCAAAGGTTGATCAGTGCAACTTTGAGTCCGAGCGTTTAAAGGTCCAAGCTGATTGGATTTTGCTTGGATCTGGGCAGAAAACAGCAAACTCAAAAGTCGCAGTAGTGATCACAGTGAACGGCACGCAGCGTTACGTGTCGCAACCCCAAACACTTATTTATCATCAGGACAGCCTAATTTGTGCATCGTCACTTGGGCCTGTATCGCTAGCCGATCAGCGTCAGTTTACTTATGTTCAATTCAAGGATGTCATCTACGGCCTTGGTGAGCCTGCGGACCAGCCTGACAACAACCAAACAACCTGGGGATGTTCGATCGGTGATGCCTCCATTGAAGTTTTCGAGCTCGGCAGTGTCGGTACTGGAAGCCGGGAGTTGGCGGCAAGAATCCACCACAGAAGCCTCGGCACCATCTCAGTGAAGCTACTTCGCCTGGATCAGGAATTATCCGTTATGGCGAGCTTTCTTTTCAATGAACCGACAAGAGGTTCGCTCCTGATTGAAAACTTGTCCAAAGAAGATTTATTCACTTGGCAGATGACATGTGGTCAGGCATTTAAATTGAAATTGCGGTCTGGTGGCTATCGGACAGCTGAGCCAATCACAAATGGCTCTGGTTATCGAGTTGTCATTGACGCGGCCCAGGATTCGGAGGGGACCATCCGTGGCGGGGAGTCATTGACTTTAGAGGTGGAACCCGCCTTCGACAGTGCGCTAGACAGCTGTCTTATCAATGACGCGATACCGGTCGAAGTAAGTCAACGCTGAAGGGTTTTGGAGCGCAGATCTTCAGACGCCACTGCATTGATGGAAGATTTTTTCAGCTATTCTTGAACGGCGTTTTCGCTGTGCTCAGACTCTTTATTCACTTGGTCTGAAATTTGATCTAAAGATATTTTTGTGGATTGTGGAGCTGCGAGTACGTCACGACCATTTTCGCTGATGATTTTGAAAACTGCCAGGCGACCTTTAGCTTCGACCAACTCTAGTTTAGCGCCCAATTTAATCTCGTTTTGTTTAAGAAAAATTTTGTTCTCAGACTCGAGTAGTAGATGGCCGGTAATTTTGCCAAATGCAGGGAGTTTTGCTGTCACTGCTAAGACATAACCGTCTTTGGATTCTAAAACCCGACCGTCAAAACCAAGGCTCTTTCGTATCCAATTTAAGTAATCATCGTCGGGGTCTTTAGGAGCTCTAACCAATCTTGAAAGTTTTTCCTCGCTTTTACCTGCTGACAATAGCTCCCAGTTAGACCTTGTGGTATCCAGAATAAAACCTGCAGAGAAACAACGGAGTAATTGTGGTCGTTTTTGAGTGCAGGAATTTCCAGAAGCTGTCTGATTTATCCCAACGACAAGAGCCAACTCTGCGTCTGAAGGTGAGTAGAGAACAGCCGAGTCTCTATTTGCAGCATCACCTACGTTGATTGGTTCAAATTTTTTTTCTGACATTTTTATGATAAGGATTTTCGGATTTATTTTGCCTCCAGAAGACTTGTTATCCTGTTGCCAACGCTTGTACCAATCGTCAAGTTTCGGTGGTGGCAGTGCAGCTGGTTGCGTCTCCTCGAGCATGCTGACCGTCTCGTCTTGTTTTTTTTCGGAAACATCTGATTGAGAGTAACCTGCTGTTGCCTTCAGCGTTGTAAATATAATCAAAAATATTCTTACCATGTGATAGTTAACCCTCCACCGCCAAAGAAACTCCCGTACTTAACTTCAGTTGTTAGATCAGGATTTTTTGCTAATTCATCCACTGAGATAACTCTGGTATACTGATTGCTATCCATTGAAGCAAATATTAGACCTGCAACCTTTATCGACTTCCAATCAATCAACTCACGATACATGTCGAGTCCTCCTCGAAGAGAGGTGCTTTTGTATTCTTTATCAATGGGCAAAACCCCAAGGCTATAGCTGCCGTACCCCCATAAACGTACCAGAAATTTGTTGGTCCGTTTTTCAAGGCCAATTTCAATACCAACCGTTGGTGCTCGCTGTAGGCGAAATTCATAGCCTTCGGTTGTTCCGGTTTCGGTTGGCGTACTCCTTAAAATAAGATTTGTGACGCCAATTTTAGGCGAAATGTCTATCCAGTTTATGACTTGATTGTCTAGACGAATACCGAGGCTATAGCCTAACTGCAGCCTAGACCACGAGAACTCATCGCTGTTTTCCTCTGTAGACGATCGTTGAGTTGGAATCATGTCGTAGTTCAGGCGTAGTCCAGAGAGGATGCCACCTCTGAACTCACCGAATAAACCGATTAAATTGCTTCTAGCAAGGACCCCTTGCCCTTTTGTCAGGGGAGCTCCATAGCGAACGCCCACATATGCCGATCTACCGATGTCGAGGAATTTGCTAAAAAAACTACCCATGCGAGAGCGTAAAAGATCGTCAATTTTTTTTGCATTTATTTCTTTGTCGGCAATCTGATGCATGAAATAAATCGTTTTCCGATTGGCTAGTACCTTACCATCAAGTGGATTCATCTCTATATTTTTTATGGCTACCGATGTTTGGTTGGGTGGCTTGAATGAAAGCTCTCCAGATGCTACGAGCGTGGGTAACCATAGATCTGTAGAGCGTTTTACGCCGTAGATTTGCACTGTTTGGGAAGCTGGCTGAATGGCCGACGCACCCTTTCCTCGGACGGAGATGGTTTTTCCGAGAACAATGCGAGAGCCGGTGATTGCTGTTCTGATGGGAAGACGATTTGTCAAATAAGCTGCAATAAGCTGCGCGAAGTCGTGTTTCTCCAGTAGTGGCTGGAGACTAATTTCGGTATCCAGCTCATAGAGAGCTTGAGTCATTGGCTTTTGATTTTTGGAGCGATAGAAAATTTCAAACTTTTTTCGGGAGTCTATGACCTCAATTCGTAGTTTCCAGCTCCAACGAGTCGCCGGGTTTTCGTCTGCTTTAGCGCCTTGACTGTCTTGTTTCTGAGGGGGCTCGATGTTACAAGTTGCCCTTGCAAAGGGACCACTTGCCCAGAGGCCGCGGTTTTTGGTGAGATAGATAGAAAAAGTATTGCATGCTTGGATTAGGTTTTTTGATGCGTCATTTGGAGTCTTTGCTGCTGAGGAGTCGATAATTTCGATCCAAAGATCGCGAGGTCCAAATCGATTGCTTGATGTGGGCGTGGCCTGTCCAGTCGCACTAGTTGAGATCAATAGTGCGGCAGTAAATACAGGTCCTAAAAATTTGCTAATAAGCCGTAAAATGCAAGTTTCTCCAAATGTTTCTGTTAGATGATCGGCATTTTAGTCACATTCTTGAGTTCTTAAACCGACGGGATCAATAAATTAATTTGAACCGTGAGTCCTATTTTTCGGAATTGAGAATTTCATGGTGCAATCAGATTGATGACACCCGAAGAGGCTGTTTTCCCGCTGATTGAAAATATAGAGGGGGACCAGTTTATGTTATTTTCTACTGAGTACGTTATAGGTGCGGAGGCTCCGACAGCCGCTTCCATGCTTGTATTGTTGGATTTTGGGATGAATCTTTCCAGTTTGCGTCGCAATTCGTTTTTCTTTTGAGAAAGGGCCAGGGGTACATCAATAGCTCTCCAAGCGAGCAACGCGAAGTCTGCTTGTTCCACTTTATCTGGAGGAAGTAGGTTAGGCGAATCAGGCACAACCATGCGGATGGGTGCTGGCAGAGATTGGTACGAGCCTTGGAGATCGACAAAGTAAGAGCCTGCGATAAAATTGTCCCAAGGAGTGATCAGTCCTTTACTTCTCCATTCATAATGTCCAAATAGAGGCATTCGTCGTACGCCCAGAAATCCAAATAACTTTGCAAAATGGCGAACGATCTTGAAGTTGTCGGGTATGAGCACTGCGTCCTGCTGGATATCGGGCTGTAAAGCAATCATTTTAGGATTGAATCGTTCGCCTGTTTCTTCCGAATGCTTCTTGGCAGTTTCGTACAGTTTCTTTAGGTCATCTCGTCTTTCGGATGGGTCGAGGCGAAATATTTTTTTGGCAGCCGCCTCCATGGAGTCAAATCTGCGGCTATCATAAGCAACTTGGTGAATGATTGCGATATCTGATTTCTTTGCAGCATCAGTATAACTAGCGACAAATCGGGCACTGTGTTGGTCGGTTGGTGATAATACGGAAATTCTTTTATGCCCAAAGCGAAGATTGGCCTGCACGGCGGCTTCGGCGAGGATTTTTTGGCTTGGGTAGGAGTAATATACAAACGGTGTGGGTGTTGCCCCAGTTGGTTCTAGCATAAGAAAAGTTGGTATCATAAGTCTTGGTGCCCAGGTTCTGAGCACGCTTGCCTCTGCCGGTTCTGTTCCACCAATAATTGCCGAAACTTTATGCTCAAAGACCATGGCTGCCAAGGCTTGGATTGTTTTCTCGGGCTTGGCCATACTGTCAATGATCACGAATATTTTTTTCGGATCTAGATTTTCTTCACGAGCTTTTGCTTCAAACGCGTCGACCATATGTCGTACATAGATGCGAGATCCGGATGGTAGGATGACGCCAACTTTCCCGGAGTGATTATTTAAGATAGTGGAAAGAAGTTTAATGACTTCACGTCTTGTGTCCTCGCTTTTACAATGTTCAGGTGTCATGTCTTCTACTAGAGCATATCCGTCCGTGTTTTCTGGTCGAAGATCCTGAGCGCGTTTGCTCCATAGTTCTTTCAGATTTGGCATAAATTTATTGTAAAGTTTCAAACAGGTGTCTTCGGGGGGAGGCTGTGGTGCTAGAGTGGGAGAGGGGGCAGAGGCCTGCTTCTGCGTTGAATCAGGCGTGGATTTGGTTTGACTTGAAGACGAGATAACCGTGGCTGCTGGCGTCTTAGTAGCGGCCTGGATAACTCCGCTAGAATTCGCCATAGTGACAAGCAGAGCCAATGTTTTAATGCCTGAAAACATTGCGATAACTTCCTTCGCTGGTATGCTCGATTGTTTCCAGGGCCGAAGACGTCTCCATCGGCTGGTTGGATTGTAGAAAATACATGCGTGCCCCACCGGCAATTTTATGTCCATATCGGGGGTGAATGGAGGCTTCGATGATTCCATCTGGGCGTTCAAATGTTTTGGGAGCTCTGTATAAATATGAATTGCGGATAAACTGATCCCAAATCGGCAGAGCTAATGCACTTCCGGAAGCGTGTGCATAAATGGGTGCATGCTCGTCAGTACCTACCCATACCACAGATACAAGATTGGGCGTGAATCCACAAAACCAGTTGTCGGAACTATCGTTGCTGGTGCCTGTTTTCCCAGCGGCATGTTTTGCTAAATCAGCGCTTTTTGCACCGGTACCGCTGGTCAGCACCGCGCGCATTCCTTGTGTCATCAGATAAGCAATTTGTTCGTTAAGGACTTTTTTCTTTCGACTATCAGACGGGCGCCGTTCCCATAATAGGTCTCCATCTGCATTGGTAATTTTGGTGATAGAACCAAGTTCGCTCAGCACGCCGTTATTTGCAAATGTACCGTACATGCGGGCCAGATCCATCATCGTTACGTCGGAAGACCCGAGGGCAGAGCCGAATTCCTGTTTTAAGGGGGAGCGTAGGCCAAGGGATTTGGCACGTTCAATGATCGCTGGTATGCCCACTTTAGTCGCTATTTCAATTGTAGGTGAGTTCATTGATTTATAAAAAGCTCGCATCATCGTTGTTTCTGTCAGGTAGTCATCTTCCATATTTTTTGGACGGTAATTTTCAATATTTATCGGCGACACATAAATCATGTCACTCCATTTGAATCCCTGAATGAGTGCTTCTGTGTATACGATGGGCTTAAATGCGGACCCCGGGGACCGCAATGCAGAAGTGGTCCGATTAAACTGCGATTTTTGGTAGTTGCGTCCTCCAACCATTGCCAGAATGTCACCATTGGTGGGATCTGTGACTAGCATTGAGGCTTCGATCGTGGCGTTTTTGAGTTTCCCGGTGAGATTATCTCTAATCTTACCGGTTCTTGCCGAAATATCGTTAAGATTAGCGTCATACCAGTGAATCGATCTTTCCGCTAAGGTTTGAAGGTTTTGATCAAGAGTCGTATAGATGCGGAGACCAGAATTTTTGCTAAGCATGGGGTGTTCGTTTTTTAGTTTTTTAATGACGTCAGCAATGTAATCGACAAACCATGATGCAGCCTGCGTATTGAAATATTTATACTCTTTATATGACAACTTTTCCGAGGCAATAGCTTTGGCTTCCTTGTCGGAGATGAAACGATTTTTTCGCATTGCTTCGATAACCATAAGTTGGCGTGTTTTTGCCCGTTCAGGGTACTTTGCTGGGTTATAGCGGCTCGGTGACTGGAATAATCCGGCAATTAGCGCACCTTCAGCTTTGGATATCTGACGAATGTCTTTGCCGAAGTAACGGTGTGCAGCGGCGCCAACCCCGTAGGAGCCATTGCCCAGGAACATGATGTTTACGTATAATTCAAGGATTTTCTCTTTGCTAAGATGTTTTTCAATTTCAAGCGCCCAGGCAATTTCGATAATTTTTCGCTCAAAACTCTTCTCGTTGTTGATGATGGTGTTTCTGACCAGCTGCTGGGTGATAGTGCTGGCGCCCTGCGAAAAACTGTCTGATCTTAGTCGAGCAATAATAGCTCTTAAGATAGCTTTGGTATCAATACCCTTGTGATTGAAAAACTGAGCGTCCTCAATAGATACGAGCGCATTAACAAAATCGGCAGGTAGATCTGAGTAAGGCACAAATACATGATAGCGATCAAAAAATTCGCCAATTTTTCGCTGTTCGCTATCAAAGACTATGGAGTTATCACGGTAGTTGTAGTTTTCCAAAGTTGTAATACGCGCCTTGTCTAATTGAAAAACTCCGAGTGCAGAGATCCATTTGTAGCCAATAGCTAAGATGGCGATCGAAGATATGACAACAAATAATATCGTGATACGAAGGATTGTTTTGATGACAGTTCGTCTGCGCGACGGACTACCATCCAAATTCGCATCGGGCAGGATAACGTTCATTTTTAACTTCGATTCCGTTTCCAAGTTAGGGAATTCCTTAGTTGTATTCAATCTCAGCAGGTATCGGAACTTTGTAGGGACGCTTGATCGGTGTGGGGTCTCACAAACACTGCATTACGTAGGTAGTCTGCCAGAATGTTTGGATAAAAAACGTTATTTTCACTTTGCGCTAAGGAATGCTGCAGATTGGTCGATACGTGGTTTGTGCGGGAGGGTCCGTTTCCTCATTTGGGAGTAGGTAAAATTTAGAGGGGTGTTTAGTGGTCATGCAGCTGCCTTCAAGGCCCATTAGTTTACTTCTGGTTTGCCATAGTTGGAATGAAGGCAATTTACTCCGCATTGGCGTCGAGGAGGCTCTCGGCGATTTGTTGTCGCGTGTTGAGCTGAAGACTGATGTGCGGCAGGCATTTGAAGCTTACAAAGAAAATCATCCGGATGTTGTTATTGCCTGTGGCTTTGAAAGCGGTTTTTCGGA
>CAMDGW010000065.1 GCA_945897695.1 Pseudobacteriovorax antillogorgiicola
TGGACCAATTTGGCACTTCTTTTCCCGTCACCAAAAAACCTCCGAAAAGCGTGAAAAACTTGGATGGCTCATTGCGACCGATCAAACGTTCCAGGAAAGACGCCGCATGCAGCTTCCTGTCAGCGGAAAAGATGTCATGGATATCTTACCAGAACTTAAAGGCCGTGAGATTGGTGACATCATCACCAAGACACGCAAGTCTTTCCTGAATGGGGAGTGGCAAGCAAGACAAGAAGGACTAAAGTTTCTGCGAAAATTATAAATCAAAAAACAAAACTGGCTGACATACCACCGCCAATGGCAGATGCGGACTTAAATCTCAAGTTGTCTTCAAGAATTGAACTGATGTCTGCATCACTATCAGTCTCAGCCGCATAGTAAAGCGGAAAATGCCACTCAGGCCCTGCGCCAAAAGAAACTTTTTTCATGGTTAACAGGTGAAACTGCATTCGAGCTCGCGACGACAATGCAATAAGCCTTGTGCGACCTTCAGACTCTTTGTCGTCACCGTTACGAGACATTTTCACAGTTATGGAACCTGTATCATAAACTAATGAAAAATCTGCAGACCACGGCACTTCGCGATAACGCTCTCCAAAAACCCAGCCCAGAATAAACGCACTGTCACTAAAACTAAATTGTTTAACGGTCCATGTTTCTTCATTACGCTTCACAGATCGTCCAGTAATTCCACGATGCCATAAATCAGGCCGTGCAAGACCACCAAGCAGGATACCCCCGCGAGCAAGCGAAAACTCGATTTCAGCGCCAAAAAATGGGGCCGCATGATAGTAACTTGCAGGATTAGGATTCCCCTTTACCTCTGGGAATCTTGTATTGTAACGAATGGGGCCACCGCCTTGATCCCCGGCAATAACTGCAAATCTAGCGATCTGCCGGTTGTGTGGGTAACGCCATTCAAGAGCGCTTTGCGGCATTTCCGCAGGCGGAATCAATTCAGGATTGTGAACTGGAAGCTGTGGATCTGTTGCTGGCGCTGGCGGAATTTGGCCAATTTCACTTCGAAGCTTACTGCCACCAGCTGCGAGGCAAGCGATATCAAAACAAAAAATTACCGCAGCAAAAGTTGCCGTAGTATTTTTGAAAATAAAACCAAACTTAGCCATTCATTATCCGCCATCATTGGCATCGTTAGTCAAACTGGACCTTCTTGCGCCCCTTTTTCATATCCGATCTTTGTCTTTTTACCTCGACGCGCTTGCGCTGGGAGGAACGACTTGGTTTGGTTGCGACTCGTTTTTTGGGTGGCAGCCAAACTCGCCGCAGCATGTCCTGCAACTTTTCGATACAAAGCCTTTCATTGGTCAACCGATCCCGGCTTTCATCTGAATGAATGACGACAACCCCATCTACCGTCAATCGGCTAGCGAAGTTTTCTTTAAATCGCTCCTTCACATCGTCAGGGACCCAGCGTGCATCGACGAGACTCCACTTTAGGATGGCTTTACTTGAGGTCTTATTGACGTTTTGGCCGCCTGGACCGCTGCTTCGCGCGTAGGTGAATTCAAGTTCGGCAATAGGAATGAGGAGCGCCACGGTTAATTCCTTTCAGACCAGGACGCTATCATCGTATCACGAAATTAATTTTCAATTAAGAATAGGGTATTTAGCGTGAAATTTTAAATTGTAAGATCAGATATTGGAACTTGATTCAAGCAGCTGCAAGACCAAGATCCAAAGCCATCTCAAGCACAAATGACGCATCAATCTCAGTATTGTCGCCCTTTTCCTCGGCGATTGCATCCAGGACATGCCCAACGAGCAGGAATTCGTCCTCCTTGTTAGGAAGGCCTGGGATCATGAACGGCCCAAGAACAGCGCTTAATGAAGCGGCGTCGTTTTCCCTGCCCCTTAATGCGGCAAAGTAGTCTTTGAAACTCATGACGGGATTCATTATAGTGGCCTCGCTCGTCGCGTTTGACTGGGAGGCTTTATTGCCAACCAAGATGTGTTGGAGTCGGCAACTTTTGCCGGAGCTTTAGTGCCCACTGTTTTTAATAGAATCATAACCGTTAGTATTTGTTACTATTTCAGGCGGATTGATGGGAAATCCTTCAAAAAATTCAGATGAGCGCCCCCTTCCCGAGAGGCTCAGACCAACAGGTTTGGACGGCCTTTTAGGACAAGATCACATCTGGAAACCAGGATCACCACTCAGGCGCCTCGTTGAATCCGATAGCGCCCACGCACTTTTATTTTGGGGCCCGCCCGGCACGGGAAAGACAACTTTAGCGCACTTGATCGGAAAACACAGTGTGCGCAAACTCGTCACCATCTCTGCGGTCCACGCATCAGTAAAAGACCTGCGTGCGATCATCGACGAATCTGCAGCATCAATCGCAGACGGTCAAAAAAGTCATATTCTTTTTGTCGATGAAATCCATCGACTCTCGAAAAACCAACAGGACGTGTTGCTTCCAGGTCTTGAGACAGGCCTGGTAAGATTTATTGGGGCCACGACGGAAAACCCATCTTTTAGCGTTAATAACGCTATTTTATCTCGCTGCTTAACGTTCAATTTAAAACCAATAGCCGAACTAGCCCTCGTCTCCATGATGCGCAGAGCTATTCAGTCAGACGACAACTCACTTAAAAACATCCTCGTAGAAGACAAAGCTTTGATCATGATCGCTCAAGCAGCAAGAGGTGATGGACGTCAATGTCTTAATCTGCTTGCCGCTGCAGCTGCCTGCGCCAAAGAAAACGAAGATGGACGAAAAATGATTGCCAGGAGTGACCTAGAGGAGCTGGGAGCAGCACTCCCCTTGCGCTACGATCGTGATGGCGATCAGCACTACGATATCATTTCAGCTTTCATTAAATCCATCAGAGCCAGCCACCCAGACGCCTCCGTATACTATTTGGCCCGGATGATTGAATCCGGGGAAGATCCTGAGTTTATTGCCAGAAGACTTTTAATCAGTGCTAGTGAGGATATCGGCAATGCAAACCCAACAGCTTTGCTGATTGCAGACTCCACCTTTCGTGCTGTACAGGTTTTAGGACTGCCCGAGGCGCGTATTGCGCTTTCACAATGTACAACCTATCTTGCCGCGTCCCCTAAGAGCAACCGAGCCTACAATGCAATTAATGACGCCTTGGATGAAGTGCGCAAATCCGGTCCCTTAGAAATTCCGATGCAACTCCGAAATGCACCCACCAACTTCATGCGAAAAGAAGGCTATGGTGCTGGCTACTCTTATGCCCACGACGACCTGGAAAACGCGCGCCGAATGTCTTACATGCCGAAAGAGCTAAAGGGCCGAAAGTATTATCAGCCTATTCCGGTTGGTGCCGAACGCCAACTTATTGAGACTTTAAAACATTTACGACCAATGGAGGATTGAATTCATGACAATCGGCTCAGCACGTGTCGCGCTTGTATCAGTAACCAACAAAACGGGAGTGATCGAGTTCGCACGAGGCCTCGCTGGTCTGTCATTTAGAATCCTGTCCACCGGCGGCACAGCAAAAATCCTCAGAGATGCTGGACTCGATATCACCGATGTTTCGGAGGTCACCAGATCTCCTGAGATCCTAGGTGGGCGAGTAAAAACTCTGCACCCAGTCATTCACGGCGGAATTTTAGCCGACCGAGATAACATCGATCATCTCAAAGACATGCGCCGACTTGACATCACGGGGATCGATCTTGTCGTTGTAAACCTATACGATTTCGCTGGCGACGCCCGCGCAAAAAATCTCCCGCTCGCGAAAGCTATTGAGCACATTGATATTGGTGGACCGACAATGCTCCGGGCAGCAGCCAAAAATCATGTTCATTGCATGCCAGTAATCGACCCATCCGATTACAACGACGTCTTAAATTACTGGAAGTCCAGTCGTAATGATTTGGCGTTCCGTCAGCGTTTGGCAGCTAAGGTTTTTGCCACCACAGCAGCTTATGACCGCATGATTTCCGACTACTTTGCAGATTCATTGCAATCTGAAGACAGCCGCAGCGTATGGCCTAAGCAGTCGACAACTAAATTAGAACTTTTACAAACCTTGAGATATGGAGAAAACTCCCATCAGGCAGCGGCTCTTTACCGCAGTGCAGAGACGCCAGTCCATGGCCTTGCTTCAGCCAAGATTCTTCAAGGTAAAGAACTTTCATACAATAACTACGTGGATCTAGACGCTGCAGCTGCCATCGTCGCTGATTTAGCACCGTTACCCTCAGTGACTATCATTAAACACACTAATCCTTGCGGCACCGCAGCTAGCCCAACACTTTCGGCGTTACACCTTTTTGAAAGAGCACTCAGTTGTGACCCAAAATGTGCGTTTGGTGGAATCGTTGCTTCTAACATTACCGTCGATGAATCTGCCGCCAAAGCTATGGCTGAAATCTTCTTAGAATGCATCATTGCCCCAGATTATACGGCTGGAGCATTACAAGTATTTGCCAATAAGAAGAATCTGCGCGTTGTCAAATCAGATGCAGTACTTGAGTCGGGACGCGCTCATAGGTCCGCTCATCTGTGGAAGTCCATTAACGGCGCCCTTCTCACTCAAGAGGCTGACGCGGTGATTCCGCATCCTGAAACCTGGAACTGCGTGACTAAAATGAAACCGGATGCCACCATGCTTGCTGATCTTGCGTTTGCAATGACCGTTTGTAAGCACGTTAAGTCGAATGCCATTGTACTTTCTTCAGGCCTTCGCACCATCGGCGTGGGCGCAGGCCAGATGAGCCGAGTCGACAGCGCGCGGTTTGCCATAGACAAGGCTCGAGAGATGGCCCACGAGGTTCCTGGCTCCGTGATGGCCTCCGACGCCTTTTTTCCGTTTCGTGATACGGTTGATTTCGCCGCAAAATCCGGTGTTAAAGCCATTGTCCAACCGGGAGGAAGTTTGCGCGACCAAGAATCGGTCGATGCTGCCAATGAACATGGCCTTGTCATGATGACCACTGGTGTTCGACACTTCCGACACTAGATCCTGAACTTTCGCTACTTAATTAGAGCTAGAGATGCCTTCACTAAAAAAAGTCCGTCACCAGGCGATCTATAAATTGTTTCTAATTGCCGAGACGGAGTTTTACTAACAGCCAAACGAACACCGTCGGTCAGCACAGCATCTGACGGTCCAGGGCGAGCCGAGGCCACCGATCGATCTTCTTCCGTCAATTCAATTTCAAAAAGTCGTAATAGGTCTCCACGTTCAGCAAAAACTGTTGCTTCACGGCCACCTTCAGACTGGATAAAACTTATAGGTATTTCGATCGTGGCAATTCTTAGCCCCCACTGTTGGGGCGAAGACTGGAACAACACGCCATCAGCGGCATACGTCTCAGCCATCGTGCTCATTTTGGCACCTTTACCTAAAGACCCTATCACCTGCCAGCTGACTTTAAGCTTCACCGCTGCCGCGGATTTAGGTCCCTGCTTCGCCGGTTTTGATCTTTTTTTAGGCAGCGGCTCATTTATCTGCCCGTCTAAACCAGCAGATATTTCAGGCGCAGGAAAAAGGACCGAAGTAATCGAGACATTCAAGAAAAAAATTAGGCATTTAGGTAAGAAATTCACTTTAACTCCTGAAACCCGATGAGCTATAGTATTCCATAGAAATGACCTGCCTTCTACTTTTGAAACCGCCTTTCGGAGTTATCCCGCGTGGTTCACTCAAGGACATTGCTGACACTGCTCACCATTGGCACTTGGTTGCTATTGTTTTCCTCCGCATCAGCCAGCGCGCAGATCCTTCATACAGCTCCGATTGTTATCACGGGCAAACAGGTCAGCCACATGACCAGGTTTCCGATAGCGTCCTACCGTTTGTTTCGTTCAAACCCCGAAGGCAAAGCCGAAATCATTCCGTTTCAAATTGACGAAATCAATGACGACTCGGATTACGTTCTGGATCAGGGTTCGCGCATCACAGCAGAAACAGGCAACGGGGTCTTTGACGCCCAAGACGAGCTATCGCTTATGGGTGACGACGTGGGGCCAGTGGTTGAACCCACCTCGTGGCCCGGTCCTAAACCACAAATTGTGTTTGAACTTCGGATTCGTCATCCGTCTGGTAACCCAATGGGTCCCCAAATGGGCGCAGTCTACGTGGGCGTTTATTTTGGTGCATCTCCTGCCCTCAGCACGAAGAAATATGTCGTGTTTAATAGGGCTGAAGCATTAGTTCACACGTCACGCTATCGATACCAGTTTGATCAAAAAAACTGGCTTGTCGCACGTAAGGTCGAGGTGTCACGCGGTGTAGGCAATCCACCTATTTATGACCCGGTGCTCGACTCGACGACCTTTTACTTGAAGGGTGACTTGAAATATTTCATTACGGTGGAAGCCAATCACCGCAGTATTGAAAGTGATCTTGAAGCGTGGAAAACGGGACCAATACGGTCTATTGTGAGAGTCTCCTTTCACTACAATTTAATGAAACTTAAACTTGAGCTCGGCATGTACACGGAGATCAGCTTCTTCTCCAATGCTGTGAACTTACCTGCCATACTTTACAATCCGATTGATGGACGTAAATCGCTAAATAGTGGCAGTGGTTTCTACTATGGCCTCGCCTTGCGGGAAAATCCTAAAGAATACAATATCGAGACCAATATGGGCGCCTTCTCCCCCTCAGGATCCACCGCCAGTGGCAAACTTCTGGAAGGCGGCAAGGACTTGCTGGGTAAACTCATGGGAAAGCAGCAGCAAGCCGGGGATAGTAAGGGTCTATACTGGGTCTCCATGCAGGGCAAAGAGCGAAGTATTTTCTTTGAAATCACGCCCTCACCAGAGCTACAGAAAACAGGCATGGCACCCGAGCTTTACCGTGAAGAAATAAGCGGTGACGAGCTAAAATCTCGCAATAACGATAAGGTAGCGCAAATGGGATCAAGCCCCGTAAACCTCGGAATCTGGTTTGACGCGACAAAGATTGGTGACGGAGAACAGATTATGGGCTTTAGATTATTTTTTGAAAATGTCATGGCACCAGAACGATTGGCTGTTTTTAAGACTCTGTCTCAATGGAAGTATGAGGTACGGCGAATATGACCACGACCACAGAGCATCAAGAAGATCTCGGTATAGAACCAGGCGTATTCGCACTGCCAACACCAGAAAGCTTGCAGGCGCCCACCGTCACAGGCGCCTTAAAAGGTGCCTCGCAAGCTGCTTGGGACGAATCAGACGATGAGTCACAAGACTTCCCCATGATTGTTTGGCTCCGAGGAGAGGAGCCATGGTTTACTCAATTTGATATGGACGCTGACGCCGTGATGTCAGCTCTCGGCATCAAACGCTCACGCCTGACACAAATTTCGGGCAAAGAACTACGCGTAGGCCGTGTGCGGATGGATAGATATATTCGTCCTGTTTACCGGAGCCTTGACGTTGAGCAGTACCTTAAGTGGACCAGGGCAACAGCATCCCATCAAAAATCTTCAGATGCCATCAAGCTCGCGGTCGACCAACTACAGCTACAATCAGAAAGCATTCAGAATACGCTTCAGTCACTGACGTCGTCCTTCACAGATTCATTGAAAGCCGAACTCAGAGACTTTATCGCTGAAAGTGTGGCCTCAGGCATTAGCCCCATGGCAGAAAGCCTCCAGACTTTTAGGGACGACATAACTTCACTGACATCACGTCTGAATGCCACTGTTACGGGTTCGACGGAGTCACTGAAAATGGCTACGGATGCGTTTACAGGAACTATTACGGATGTCGCACGCCAGCAGGCTGCCGCAATCGAAGTTTTGACTCTTCAACTAAATCAAATGTCGGAGAAAACGGCTCTTATGGAAGAACGCATGAGTGCTTGGGAGAATATGCTTTCTGCAAACATTAAAACGATTGCTACCGATGTAGCATCATTGAAGAAAACAGGACGATTCGAGAAATCAATTGCTAGAAAGCCAAAGCGTCAACCGGAAAACCAAGGTGTGTCTGCAGCTAAACCAAAACTTGTTCTTCGCGCAGCCCCTTCGCGGCGTAAGCCCAGTCGTATTTGATCCATGATCTTCTAGCCAATCGGATGGCTCTGACTCAAAATACATTTTTTCGTGGTCGCAAAGTCACAAAATGAAGTGCAACTGTGCCGAGTTGAGTAACCTTCATCTCGATGAAAGGATCGCTCTCACAAGCACGACCGATGCAGACTGTATGCCTGAACAAAAGATTGAATAGAAATTAAATCAGACAGTTACAGATAATTTTAGTCTATTATACCTAACCGTATAATAGACTAAATTTTTAATGTACAATACCGATAAGACTTATGAAAGGGGTCAAACATGGCTTTAGCAACAGTGTTTGAACGACTGGACCAATGGGTGACGACTGAAAACAAGTCGGCGTCCATCGAGGGATTTCGATTGCTTCCGAAGTCGATTTTTATGGTCGTGGGCCAAGCGGCTCTGTTAGATGCCAACGTCCAATTCAATGTCACAGCTACTGTCGATGTGGACGTATTACATAATGCGAAGCATGAGGTTGTTGCAAAACTCAGTGAGCTTCTCGTTGCAGACGGTTTCGAGCTCGACCCCTTAAGCAATGAAATCTGGATGCCATCGGAAACTCGATTCATCGAGATTTTCAAAGGCGAATGGGTCACGGCTACGAGAGCAGAAACGGAGTTCATTATAGTTTCGAAAGCATTGAAGGCGCCCGAAAAAAATAGAGTTCTAATCCGAAGCTATATTGCAACGCGACCGCCTACTTCATTTTTCGAACTGTGTGAAAAATACAATGTCGATCTGAACGCAGTGATTGAGGGTTAAAGATGGACTACGAAGAAATCATCAAAAAAGCCGCTGATAAAACACGAGGTGACGACGCCCTTGGACAGGAACCATATTTCCTCCAAACGGTAGCATGGTTCCAATATCTAGGTCTTTTAAAGCACAATAAAATTTTACCGCATCGCCATCATCCCGATCTTAGGGACGTGTTGAAAGCAGGAGAACTCGAGCCCCGCATCCTGGAGCTATTACCGGCAGTTCTGATTTTATTGCCAGAGGCCGTGCAACTTAGAAAACGCGACATCCCGGAGGATCTTGCCACCGTCATCGATGACATTCAAAATCGTCGTGACTGCAAACCCTTTCGAGGCATCCTCCCCCAGAAATACTGCCACTGGTTAAAGGCGCCGATTATAGATATTGCTAGACGTCGTATTGACTTTAGAAGTGCTCCGCGTAGACGGTCTACCAGTGCAAGTAATTTCGGAGACATCATTCGAGACGGAAGATTAAAACTGTGTCTCACTCAAGAATCATTCGCTAAGAAGTACAATCTATCCCTGCGTGTCGTCCGAGATCTTGAACAGGGAAAAACAACGGCATCCATTGCTTCATTGAGCGCGATATTAGGTGTCTTTGGACGGACGTTGCGAGCCTAAGAGTAAGGACCAATCGGAAAATCTAGGCAGCAGCAGCGCTGCCCTCCCCCGACCTACTCACAATTTTTGTCCACTTGATGAAGCAAATCGCGCAAATTCATCAGGAGCCGGCACGTGAAATCGCAGCGTCTCACCTGTGACTGGATGAGTGAAGCCCAAAACTTCCGCGTGTAGCGCAAGTCGTTTATGAGGCCAATACCGATGCCTCGCCGCGTCTGTCTCGTAGCGCTGATCTCCGAGTATCGGATGCCCTAATTCAGCAAAATGAACACGGATTTGGTTTCGTCTGCCAGTTTCCAAGGTGACGCGCACCATGGTCGCGTCTTTGAATTCGGAAATCGTCGTAAAGTGAGTGATCGCGAGTTTTCCGTCCTCACTGTTTTTCACAGAATATTGGTTTAGATCCTTATCGGTCGCTAGAAAACTGCGCATTGTCCCGGATTTCTTTTGTAATCGTCCCGATACAATTGCCACATACACTCGCTCCGGCTTTCGGTCAGCAAACTGTATAATAATTTTCTCTCCGACCAATGCGTTTTTACCAAAAACCAGTAGTCCTGACGTGTCCCGATCTAGACGGTGAACGATGGCAACGGGCCGCCCGCGGGGCCGACCATGGTTGACATAGGACCTCACTGCGTCTACGAGCGTATTTGACTCCCGGGCGTTTGTGGGCACGGTCAGGTAGCCGGCAGCTTTGTTCACGACGATCAAATGCTCATCCTCATAAATCGTATCAAAGATTCGACTTTTATAAGTTTTTGGCTTTTCCTTGTAACGAGTCTTCGGATCATAACGAAGCACCACCTTGGAGCCACCCGCGATTTTGAATCCGATATCATCACAGATATCACCGTCAACCTCGACACAGTTATGATCAAACATGCCACGAATCACCGACCGCGAGAGTTTGGTCTCCCGCTGAACGAGAAGGTCAGCGCGCAGTTCTGGTGCGTCATGAGGTATGAGGACTTCTTTTACAATTCTAGCCACGGCCTATTTCCCATTGAGCTTAGGAGTTTTCTATCGATCGAAAATCTCTCAGTGACATCACAGGTCGCCCCGCAGCCCTTGAGGCCGAAATATCCACTGCGAACACCAATAACCAATCGTTGTGACCATCTTCATCGCACAACAGCTGTTCACACATGATTTCATTAGGCGAATCGATGAGCTTGAAAAGTTCACCACTTCGCGACCGCCTATCGGTCACAGGTCCCACGTGATCCAACCGATATTGTCCGAGACGCTCGCGCAACAGATCGGCACTCCACGGGTGTTCAGGATGAGTGGCCTTGCACATATCGACAATAAACTGGAATCTTTCATGGGAAAGGGCCTTAACATATTGAAAAGCCTCGTTGCGTATGGCCACTGAAAACGCGCGTTTGTGACGCGTGATGTCATACTCTTCGGGGACGGGTGCATCTATAGACGCGATTTTCGACTGGTCCGTGCTACCTCTGCGTTTAAGTTTCTCCCATTCATCAAGCAGTGTGGAGTCGACTTGACGGGCGATCACGCCCACATACTCGATGATTTCATTCATGACATCGTCTTTACATGTGGCAGGAACTGTTTGCACGAGGACCTTATAAACCTCGGAAATATAGCGAAGCAATAAGCCTTCGGAACGC
>CAMDGW010000066.1 GCA_945897695.1 Pseudobacteriovorax antillogorgiicola
AGCTACATTAATGCCGTAACAGCCCCTCATAACTTTACCGTTCACACTCCGATCCAATCGAAATTCGATCAGCTCAAAAATGCTCTCAGCAGCGTTTCGAAATTGCTGTGAACTCTCTGTCATGCACAAAGACCTTTAAGGAAAGCCTCAATTTGCCGACGCTGTGAATCTGGAATTTTTGCAAACTGCAAACCGACTTTTCGTCCCCCGTCAGCAGACCAAGCAACGGTAGCTTTAACTTTGTACTCTTCTAATTTTTGCGGCACCGTTGGTGCGGCAGAAGGCGCGGCAGGAGCAACTGATTTTGTCCCATTTACTGCACCCTTGCGCGTCTGGGCTGCTAACTTTGCTTTTTCTGCAGGTGATAATTTCCCTTTTGACGTGCCTTTGGTGGGAGTAGTCTCCACCGAAGATTTTAATGCTTTTGCGGCTGCTGCAGCTCTTTTCTCTGCTAATAGAGGCTTCAATACAGACAACGTCGAAGATCCCTCAATGACACCTTCAGGGACAGCCATTGTTACTATGAACTCTTCGTCACGCTTTAGCTTGGCACCCTCGTTAAAAACTACACCAAGGCCGCCCATGCTGATATTAATCAAATGTCCGTCAAATTTCGGAGCGCGTTTTCCGCGGCCCTCTCCTTTGCCAACCAGCAAAGTCGGAAAATCAACGTCAAAACGTTTACCGAGGCGATGTCGGTTAATAATAAACTGCTCAATTCTCTTCTCAAGGACATCAAAACGGACAGGCTTAGGAACCCAGCAACAAGCGTCATGGTAATGAAAAAGCTCTTCTTGAACCGCCTGGTCGACAATCTTATCGGGATGTGCAGTCATGAATATTGGGCCTCGGTAAAACTTACGAAGCTCCTTGATTAGAGTAACCCCATCCGAATCAGGCAGATTGAAGTCGACGACTAAAGCATCTGGTAGATCCTTCGCAGCCTTCGCCATGAGATGCGTAAGACCGTCTTTTCCTGTTAACGAGAAGCTGACGGTTGACCCTGGAATTTTATCTTTAAAAACCTCACTACTCATCACGAGGCTTGGCTTTGAAGAGTCGATGATGTGAACCGAAATAGCCATTGGAATGTCTCCTCTGATTTTTTTTGAGGTGAAATGACGAGCAGAACTTAAGCTAGCCCTATAAAAGTCCTCTTTAGAGTATAGCAGTCCTTGGCACCCCTAGCGGAATCGGCAAACTTTGCCTAACGAACCAAATCAAAAGACTAAAACTAAAGTTTTCTAACACTCGGCCGATCACACCCAATGGTAAACACTGAGTTTTCAGGGGAAAGATGCGTCGAGTCATTTTCAACCAACTAAAACGACTAGAAAGATTGGTTCTATTTGGATCAGTCTCAGTAGCCTTGCTATGCGCCTCAAAAGGTTATGCAGCTGTTTCACCAAGTCCGACGAAAAGACCCAAATTTTTTGTAGATTTAAGCCAGTTTCGCTCGACCCTCAATCTTTCGCTTGCTGTCAAGGATCAAACAGTAAAGCTACCTGAACAGCAAATCGAAACGCGCCTATCCAAATATGAAGACGATCCCCGCATCGAACCGCTACAGGTAACAGTTGATCCCCATGAAGACAAAATCATGGAACTTGCCACTCGTCTGGCGAAACCAAACAATAAGCTTGCTGTGGCCAATTATCTTAAAAATAATTTCGCAAACGGCGAGGATATCCCTGGTACCAATCTAAAGCTCGTGACTATCCGCAAAGATGCCTATGAGATGCTGAACCAGGAATCATTTGAGTCATTATTCAACAAGGTTCACCATGAGGTCTCTGTCAGCACTACAACTATGCGTGCAAACGCCAACGAGCGTGAACTATTTTTGAGCCAGTTAGCACCGTTTCTTGCAAATAGTGAGGTGAAAACACTCCGCTCCAAAATTAGTGCAGGCATCTCACTTAGCCTCGACAAGGAACTGCTTCCGCCCTTTGCCAGGAAAAAAGTGGCAAGCCATACGATTTACCGAGGTCCAAACTGCTTTCACGCAGCACTTGCATTTCAGAATCAGCGCCTAGCATCAAGTGGTCTTGTAAACGTGCGACGGGAGACTGGCTACCATCAAGACATGCTCAACTATGATGAGCTTTGGCGGATCCTAAAGCTTTCATTCTATGAGATCGACCCCCAAAAAACAGAGCTTCAATACGGTGATATGATTGTGTTCTTTGAAATCAAAGATGCCGATAAACCTGGAGTTGACTTCAAAACCTTGAGACACGCTTCCACCTACCTTTTGGGCGGCTATGTGTTTGCCAAGGGGTCCAAGAGCGCTAATAGTCCCTATCTTGTCCGCACGTTGGGGGAAGAATGGAAGACTTGGAGCAAATACACCCAAAAACTAGGAGTAAAAGTCTTCCGTCGTAACCTCAAACATGTTACTAACGCCGTGCCAGTAGACCCTCTCGACTGGGTTTACTGACTTCTTTGACATTGCATACAGGTAGGCCACCGCCATGAATCAGCGCGCGAACACACGTCGTCCGTCATCACGTCGTCCCAATTCCGGAGATACCGGAAAGCGGCCTCCTTTCAGCAATTCTACACCTGACAAATCTCGAACCAAAGGCAGCAGATTTTCCTCTGCTAGCTCATCTTCCTCGACAGGCTCCAGTACCAAAATCATGCGTAAGGCAGGATTCGCCGGAAAACTTCACCGAGGACCGGTAATCGACGCTGCAACTGAGTTAGCAACACACTGCGCAATCAAGTCCCAGTGCGGATCTTGCGTCTACGTGAATACAAATTACGGCGAATCCCTGCGTAGGAAATTTGACGTCGACATCAGTATCCTGCGCGAGGCAGGCGTTATTGATGCTGCACAAATCCTCGATCCACTACCGAGTCCCACCCCACTTGGTTACCGTTCCTATTTTAAGCTCGCAGTTCGCCCGGCGACTCCGAGTCAAAAGAATGCCGCTGAACGCGAAGGCACAAAAAGACGTTTTGCCATCGGGCTCTTTGAGCCTGGAACCCACAATGTGAGTGTGGATTTGCGCGATTGCCCAGTGCACACAAAGCCACTTACAAATCTTCTAAAAAGTATTGAAGCGGAGATCGAGCTTTCTGCCATCGAACCCTGGAATGAAACTACGGGAGATGGAGATCTACGATATATTGCTGCGAGAGCTGCACATCTCACCGGCGAAATCATGCTAACGTTTGTCACGATAAAGCCGAAAAAAAACGAGCTTGTTAAACTCGTCAATCGCTTGAGACGAATGGGCCACAAGATTAATAGTGCTTTTATGAACATCAACTCTTCGAATGGGAATGCCATCTTTGGACACGAGACCATCCTGCTGGCAGGATCGTCTGCACTGCGCGAGCGCGTCTGCGATCTTGATATAGAAATCAGTCCCCTTGCATTTTTTCAAGTTAATCCCTGGCAGGCTAATAATCTTTACCGACGTGTGGAAATGCACGCTGGTCGAGGTCGTGGGAGTGATACGGCCTGGGATTTGTATACCGGCACCGGGCAGATGGCCCTACTTTTGGCAAGGTCAGGTTACAGAGCACTTGGCATCGAAGAAGTTGAATCTGCAACCGTAGACGCAATCCGAAATGCTAAGAGAAATGACCTGGGAGAGCGCGCTAACTTTATCTCCGCCCGCGTTGAAGATTGTGAGACACTGGTACCAGAATGGGCAAAAAGCCCAAAAGTCATCGTCGTTAACCCATCTCGTCGCGGGCTTCATGAGGGCGCAAGAAATCATCTGACTCACGTGCTGAGAGCTCAGACCTGCAACAAATTTATCTATGTATCCTGTGAGGTTGAGACTCTCGCTCGAGACCTCAAGGCCCTCACGACTTCTGGCTATAAGGTTAGACAAGTCGAGGCTTTCGACATGTTTGCCCAGACCGACAAGTTGGAATGGCTAGTTGTCCTGACGCGCTAAAAAATGCGCTTTTTCGCCCCGTTAAAGCCCTACCTGTCCGCGTTAAATGATGCTAGACTTTTGCTTTCGCAAGGCGGCTAAAGGTCTTCAAATTTACGTCCGGAGTGGAATAAATGAGCAGTTCTATTGAAGAAGGTATCATTACACCCAAAGGTGATATGGTGTCCTATACTTCCTATCTCAAGGTTCACGAACTTTTAGACCTGCAAAAGCCGCTATCAAGCCCCCCCGAGCATGATGAAATGTTATTTATTATCATTCATCAGTCGTATGAGCTTTGGTTCAAACAAATCCTGCATGAACTTGATTTGGCAGAGCTTGACCTAAAAAACAATAATGCTTTTGGCGCTCTGAAAACATTGAAACGCATTACAACAATCCAGAATATATTGACCCAACAGGTCAGTATTCTGGAAACAATGACTCCTAACGACTTCAACCTGTTTCGTTCGAGGTTAAATCCAGCCTCTGGATTTCAAAGCCACCAGTTTCGGGTTCTTGAGTTTCGTATGGGACTAAAAGATAAAAATTTTCTAAAATTCTTCCAGACTGCCCCGGACGGCAAAATGGCGATGGAGAAAGCATTAGCAGCTCCATGCTTTTACGATCATCTGATGGGATTCATGGCGCGTCGGGGTTACGACATTCCAGGAAGCATATTGTCGCGCGACGTAACCACGGAATGGACTCCAAGCCAAGCGGTAGAGGATGTTTTCACAACCATCTATCAAAACCACACGTCACACTACGAAGCCTACTGGCTCCTTGAGTCTCTTTGTGACCTCGACCAGCAATTTACCTTATGGCGCTATCGTCACGTTGCGATGGTAGAAAGAATGATCGGCGCTAGAATTGGCACTGGTGGTTCATCCGGGGTTAAATATTTGACGGCAACACTTCAGAAGCGATTTTTTCCGGAAATCTGGTCGTTACGTGGAAGGCTCGGTTCGGCCACGCCATATGGAAAACAATAAAGGATAAGCACAATGGAATTGGTAAACAGTGTCACTTCAGGCATGCGACCTTATCCAATGGAGGAGTTAGCTCGCATCAAAGCGGGCCTCAGTAAGGCGGGCAAACCAATATTTGACTTCGGGACTGGTGATCCCAAAATCCCAACGTGGGATCCCATCAGGGACGCCCTGCTGAAAGCGGTGCCGCAAATAAGCCAATATCCCAGCGTCAGAGGCACGGATGCCTTAAGAGAATCTCAATGGGGTTATCTTGGGCGCCGCTTTGGCATCCATAGGTCAGCAGATATCGGCATCATCCCAGCTCAGGGAACGAAAGAAGCGATTTTTAATATTGGTCTATGCTTAGTAGGTCGCGAGGGCAAAAGGCATTTAGTCTATCCAGATCCAGGCTATCCGGTTTACCGAGCTTCTGCACTATATGCCGGCGGAATCCCTTATCCAGTGAGGGTTACCAGAGAAACTAATTTCCGACTAGAGCCTTGGAAGCTGCCAGCTGAAATCCAGAAATCCACAGCTGCAATCTGGATAAATCATCCTCACAATCCAACCGGTGCAACTGCAAGTTACGAGTATTGGCAGCAGATCATAGACTGGTGTCACAAGACGAATACGATTCTTTTATCAGACGACTGTTATGTAGATATTTATGATGCCGAACTCGATTCAGGAGTAAATAATGACCCTCGAAAAGACCGAATGCCGCTAACTCCTCTTCAGCAATCATCGGACCGCGTACTAACCTTTATGAGTCTTTCTAAGCGGTCAGGCCTGACCGGTTACCGAAGCGGCATGATTGCTGGTGATGCCCGCATCATAAATTCAATTTTACAGGCTCGCGCTAATTTCGGGGTTGGATCCCCCGATTTCATACAGGCTGCGGCGACAGTTGCGTGGGATGATGAACATCACGTCCAAGAGCGCCGTAAAATTTTCACTCATCGGCTAAAATTGGCCGCTCCCTATTTAGAAAAACTCGGCCTTCTTGAATCGAGGCCTGAAGCAGCTTTTTACCTGTGGTGCCAGATTCCAAAGTCATTTCAGGGCGATGATGTGAAATTTATTTTAGCACTTGCCGAGCACGGGATTATCACAAGCCCCAGCTCTTGGCTCAGCGAAGGCTTGAAAGGTTACTTCAGGCTTGCAATGGTGCCTGACGATAAATCGACCGTTGAAGCGATGGAAATTTTGTCAAAGTTTGTTGCTCAGAATTCCTAATTATAAGTGATTGGACAGCGGGGGGACCCTTCAAATGACGACGTTTGACTCATTGAAGAAAGAAATTGAAAGTATCCAAGATCAGCTCAACGCAGGCACTAACAGCGCAGCCCACGAAGGTCAGAAGCACGTTCATGACGTTATATCTGCGCTTGATACTGGGAAACTGCGTGTAGCCAATAAAGTTGGCGGTTCTTGGGTTGTTAATTCTTGGGTAAAACATGCAATCATGATGTATTTCAGAATCACTGAAATGACAGATATGGAAATTGGACCATTTGTATTCCGCGACAAAATCCCCCTTAAGCGCAACTACAAGGAGCTTAACGTGAGGGTTGTTCCGCCAGCAGTTGCGAGAATTGGCTGTTTTCTAGAACCAGGAGTTGTCATGATGCCCTCTTATGTCAATATCGGTGCATACGTTGGCGCCCGCACTATGGTTGACACATGGGCTACGGTTGGAAGTTGCGCGCAGATTGGGGCGGACGTTCACCTTTCGGGAGGAGTCGGCATCGGGGGCGTCCTGGAACCAGCTCAGGCGGCACCTGTAATTATTGAAGATGGGGCTTTCCTTGGATCTCGCGCCATTGTTGTCGAGGGAATTCATGTGGGGAGAGAGGCTGTTTTGGCTGCAAATGTAACCCTGACTTCTTCTACACCTATTGTTGATCTGCGGAGCAAAGAGCGGTCCATTATAAAGGGTTACGTTCCCGAACGCTGCGTTGTTGTGCCCGGAACACTAGAAAAAGACGCTCCAAACGGCTTAGGAAAAATTCACACCCAATGCGCATATATTATCGGGGAGCGAAAGCCATCGACTGACTTGAAGACGTCTCTCAATGCTGCGCTGCGAGATTTTGCGGTATCTGTCTGATGTCTTTGATTAAGTTTATCCCAGCTAATGTCACCATTGATGCCGCTAAGGACACTAAACTCCTTGTCGTTGCGCGAAAGAATCAGATCCCCATTCGCTTTGGATGTGCTTCTGCGCGATGCGGTACATGTGCTGTAAAGGTATCCGATCCATCTGCATTTCTTCCCATGCAGTCGAACGAAGAGTCCTTATTGAAGCGCATTAACCTTCCCACAGGTGGCGAGGTTCGCCTTGCGTGCCAGGCACGAAACTCTGGAACCACAGATACGATGGTAGACATATCGTTTCAGGAAACCTATTCCCCGGACGACCTGGAAGGCGATGGTTCTCTTTAAACTGCTATAAATTTCATATAGTTAGCGAAAGCCAGTAAATAAATCTACCCAAATGACGATGTAACCCTTCACAGGGATTACGCAAATGACTCAGACCTTTACAAATTTTGACCATCAAGCGCCAGAGATCACCACGCGTTTCTGCAGGTTTCATATCGAGCAACTTATTGATAACTCAATCACTGATTTTGATCTCTATGTGGACGTAAAGTCTCATCTTATTCTTTATAGCGGCAAGGGATACAAGTGGACCAAGTCTGAACTTGACGGATTGATCCGCCATGGCAGAAATTTTTTTTGGATGCGGAGTGAGGACGCACTCAAGGCCAGCCTCTATGAAAAAATGACACGCCTTCCGGACGTCTCCAAGACCTTGCGCCCGGAAGATCGCATGCAAACGATTCAAGATATTGGCGCCACTTTTACCCGCTACCTCTATGAAGGAGAAATTACAGAATCTGTCGTCCGCAAAGCCGAACAGCTGGCCGGCAACATCGTCGACTGCATCGAGGAGGATCGAGGTTGTATTAGATCCATTACCGGCTTAGCCCATCACGATCTGTACACTTACTTACACAGCGTTAGAGTTTCTGCCTATGCAACAGCAATCGCAGCACAGATGGGACTTTCTTCGCGGGATGACCTTAAAAACATCGCTCTCGGAGCACTCTTTCATGATGTGGGAAAGTCAGCCGTCCCTTTGACCATTATCAACAAGAACGGCCCTCTTCTTGAGCACGAATGGAAAATGATGAGAAGCCACCCGACGGAGGGCCTAAAAAAGATTAATGACACGGTTCTTCATCATGTCTGCAGGGAAATCGTCATTCACCACCACGAAAGACTAAATGGAAGCGGTTACCCAGACTCGCTTACAAAAGACTCACTACTTCAGGAAGTTCAGATAGCCACTCTTGCTGATATCTATGATGCCCTCACGTCTTCACGAAGCTACCAAAACAAAAGGACTCGTTTTGAAGCTCTCGACTTTATAAAAAACAAGCTTTTGCAAACTGACGTTTCAGTGGATGCCTACAAGGCACTCATTGAATGTCTATCCCAAAAAGCCAGTTAAAATTTTTCCTGACGAAAATTACGGCATTTGATACAACTAAATTACAGTTTTCGATCATCATTGCCGGATTAGAAGTGTGACAACCCTAACGTGTCGACTTAAATTATTACTTTACGTGCTTTTTGCAGCAAACAGTGCGCACGGGGCATGGTTGCACTATGGCGAATGCCAAAGTGAGAAGGACCCTGCTGTTTCGCCACCTGAACTCGTCAGTATGTGTGTTAACGGAAAAGTTGCAGCATGGTTTGTCCACAAATCAAATCGCGCCGATCGCCCCCAGCCAGATGTGCTATATCGGGCACAAGGCGACCTTTCGTTATTTGTCACACCCTGGATTTCTGGAACCGTCACCGGCCATTCAAGTTTATTTGTCAGTCGCGACACCATGAACACCACTCTCAAGGACGCGCGACGCGACGGATGGCAAATTCAAATTGGCAACAACGCTCTGTCACGACACCGCGCCAGTGTCGGCCGGGGAAAACCAGTTTTCCGGATCAACCATCAGCTGCACAAAGAAATCTTCTATGCTTGGGGGCTTGACCTTTTTGAAGCGCCTGAAGTGGATTATGTAACCTACGTTTACGATAATCAGTTAGATTGGACCATTAACGCCACCTATGGACAGCTAATAGACCGCAATCTTTCCACAACCCAGCGCATGTTTGCGTCGGGAAGGCTGATGTATGACATTGCTGCACTAGAAGGAACGCGAATTGTGGTTGGCGGCTACAGCGATGGCTTAGTCAACCGCTCCGTCTCCCTGGGATTAATTAATATAAACGGAAGAAACGAACAAACCTCGATCGAAATTACACGTAATTTTTCACATTTTCCCTATGATCCTGACGAATTCCGACAAAATATACGCATTGCTCACCTGACTCGTGAGCAGGATAAGACCCAACTGCGTTTTCAATACGATGACTTTTTCCGTCTCGTCCGAATTGGCGGGGTAGGCCTGATATATCGACCAGCACCACTGGTTCAACTTGAATTCGAAATGGGCTATGCCAAACATGAAGACATGGCAAAACGAAGCCACTGGTATGTCTTGGGTAGTAGCGGGGTGAGTCTATGACAATCCTTGAGCGCTGCCAGCCGCTGCTCATTTCCTTGACTCTACTGATCACCAGCTTTCACAACGAAGCATCTGCGGCTCCAAAAGCTTCGGCAAGAACTCCACTGGTTAAACCAATCACATCAAAACCTCAAGCTCCGACTGCGGCAGAAACTACAAGTACAATCATTGAATATGACGACTCTACTCCAGACGAAAGTGACATCACCTCTGTTAGACCTATTGAGCGGCTGTTTAAAAATCCGATTTTCGCCTCTGGTATTTCGAGCGGTGCGGACGCTATTAATCAGTCAATTGAAACATTGATGGAGTCTCTTTTTTATAATTTGATGGACAATAAGCTCAAATGGCCGCTGACGGATTCGGCCAATATTAATCTCGGATTCACGCGCGACGTATTCAATGCACGAAGCGGCGCCTATGTTGTAGTCGATAGATTCGGCATTGGACCAGATTACTCACGGGAACTTTACCGCTATAATGGCATTCCCGTCACTTTGGGCGCAAATCAATCGACTGATGTTTATGACATCTATTTGCGCAATGACCCCATGCGAGTCATAGATAACAAAAATCTTCCCTGGTGGCGCATTGCGACCAACAACTGGTTTGGCGCATTACCATTACTGGAAGCGATTCTTCCGCCTTCGTTTAATCCCAACGAAATGTATGATCCACTAAAACGTTTGGAGAGTCCTTTTACATTCCCGCTATCAATTCCTTCAGCTGAAGCGATGGACGTTGGCACTATCAAAAGCTATTCCGTAAGTGGCGGCGTCAATATAGGAACCGAGATCTCGGAGGGGATACATGGCATCAAAGATCAAATGATGACCGGTCCGACGGCACTTGAAATGAAATTGCCATTAACTGTGTTCCGTACCGGCGAATACCGCATCAATGTACTGAAGAAAGATGCAAACACGATGTGGGTAGGTCTCGCCGACTCAAACCGGCTAGGTCAACGCATTGAAAGCAAACTCGGGAAAACATACTACCTGCTTTCAAAAACCATCCCTCTGTGGCGCGGCATGCCGGCACACGTATTTCCGATTGATTTCGCTTACGAAGAGGGGGTTGGCGATATTTTTTCTAAAGTCTACTCCTTTGATTTAAGGAACGATGAGGCTCGAACCGTATTTATTGAAGCCGTACACGGAAATTTTGCCGCAGCGCAGATATCAGCGCTACGGGCCAAAGAAGACGGATTTGATACTGGCGTCCGGTTTTTCTATGATAAGACCGAGAAACGATTTGACAGAGCTTTTGCCACTGGTCATAGCGCATTTATCATTAATAAAAAGACTAAACGCGTTCACTCAGATGCCGAAATCGAAATCACTGACTCTTCTGGGCGATTTCACATTCTCGAAGCTAAAGAAGACCACGATGTCAGCTGTGTCTAGCCGTACCTTTATGGGGCCAAAGCGTCGTCAAAACTAGGTAGGTAACAACCCGTTTTCATAGGTGTTGCAGGATCCTCATCAAGAAGGGGTAGGATCAAGG
>CAMDGW010000067.1 GCA_945897695.1 Pseudobacteriovorax antillogorgiicola
GATATCGCTATACCGCGTGGAAAGATTACATTCATAGTTGGAAAGTCTGGAGAGGGAAAGTCCGTCACAATCAAGCACATCATGGGACTTCTCAAGCCTGATGAAGGCAGAATTTTAGTAAATGGCGAAGATATTACTGATTTTGATTATGAAACTCTTCGTCACTACAGAAAAAAATTTGGCATGCTATTTCAACAGGCGGCTTTATTCGATTCTCTGACGGTCGGCCAAAATGTAATTTTTCCACTCAAAGAGCATACAAAAATGCCATTGCCGGAAATGCTGTCCCGGGTTGAATATGTTCTTGAACAAGTTGGTCTACCTAACATGCAGCATAAGTATCCAACAGAGCTTTCCACAGGTGAAAAAAAGCGAGTTGGACTTGCAAGGGCTTTAGTCGGGAAGCCGGAAATCATCTTATATGATGAGCCAACGACGGGGATGGACCCCCTGGTTTCGGAGATGATCGACGAACTCATTGTTCATGTGAACAAAGAGATAAAGGGAATTACGTCCATTGTTATCTCTCATGACCTGAAAGCCGCGCTGGCGACAGCGGAATATATTGTTTTTTTGTACAAAGGCAAAGTTGCTTTGGCAGGAGCTCCAGAAGATTTCAAAACCACAAAAGATCCGGTGGTTAGGCAGTTTTTTAGTGGGAAGGTGAATGGGCCAATGGAGTTTTTGTAAGGAAAGAAAATAGTTACATGCTTGGTGGCCTAAAGGCCTGTGGCAATTTGCCGATCAGCTTCCGGTCAGAGTGGAGAACAGTGTATGTGGAAAAAAATGGGAACAGAGTTTAAGGTTGGTGTGTTTACCATCGTGGCTTTATTCACGATCGGTTACATGCTGTTCGTCTTGAATCCTAATCTACTTAGAGATACCACACGCAAGCAATATTACACGGTTTTAAAGGATGCTGCAGGTATCATTCCGAAGACTCATGTTAAGACAAATGGTGTTACGATCGGTAAGGTTAAAACTGTCGAACTAGACATCAATAGTACTCGGATTATTGTTGAAATCGATTCTCACGTAAAACTACCTGTCGGTAGTAAAATTGAAGTTCGGACTCGGGGTTTGCTCGGTGATGTATACCTAGAGATTATGCGCCCCGAGGATACAGGACAGTATATTCCTGAAGGTGGGATTATTCCTAAGTCCGAGGATCAGCTCGACATGCAAGGTGTTATGTCGCTTCTAGGAAATATCGGTAAAGACGTCAAAAAGATCACGGGAACCTTATCTAACGTGGTTGGTAGTGATGATGGTGAAAACTCCTTACGGAATATTCTCGATAATATTGAGACGCTGACGGCGGATCTGCGTTCAACGGGCGCATCGATTCGTGGTGCTATTGGTGACAATCCTGAATCCATGAAGAACATAGTCATGAACCTTGATCGATCCCTGGGAAGTCTCAAAAAGATCACTGGAACGTTGGGCGATGTGCTTGATGATTCCAATAAAGAGCGGCTAAATCGTATCATCGCATCTTTTGATGACAGTATGAGTGAAGTGAAAGGCGCGACCAAAAATATTAGACTCATCAGTGAAAAAATCGAAAAGGGTGAGGGTACCATTGGTAAGCTCGTCAATGATGATGCAGCCATTCATGAGATCGAGTCCGCAGTCAAAGAGTTACGAGAGGTTCTTTCGCCGGCGACAAAAATGCAGCTGATTGTAGATACTCATGGCGAGGGTCGAGCTGATAAGACTGGGCAGACGTACTTTAATGTTATTTTTAAGACCAGGCCTGATCGGTTTTATTTGGTAGGGATGACAGATGTTCAGGAAAGTATCCGCGATACTAAAACCGAAGATCTTGATAATCTGCCTTCTAATGGCAATACCCCCGCTTCTTCAACGACCAGGGAGCGGATTACGGAAAGAAAGTCTTTGCGATTCAATCTTCAGCTAGCTAAACGCTGGTATTTCCTTACGGCACGGTTAGGTCTATTTGAAAATACTGGCGGGGGAGCCTTTGATTTGCATTTTTTCCGCGACCGTGTCCGGTTCTCTCTTGAGGCATTTGACTTCAAGACTTACGACAATGAATGGCGCAGGGTTGCACGTCTAAAAACATACATGCAGGTGCTATTTTTAGATCACATTTATCTTATGGCTGGTCTAGATGACATCACTAGAAAAAAGGACCCTCGTACCTACGAAGAGCAAAAAGGTCCTGTTCCCTTTGGGGGGCTTGGCCTCGCTTTCAACGACCAGGACCTGAAAGCATTGTTTGGGGCGGCAGCTCTAGCACGATGATTCGGTGATCGGATCCTTGTGACCTAAATTACAGGTAAATGACTCAAATCTATGTTGACGGATTGTAACTCGTCGATCTCGAGGACCTTTGCTGCATGTTTCTGTCGATTTCAATTCAATCACCGATGATTTAGCGAATCTGTCATTACAAAATCCCCGACCAGTGACGATGTGGATCTTCGAGTTCAAGTGTGAATTTGTCGCCACTTGAAATTGGTCCTACGCCGGATGGTGTTCCTGTGAAGATTAAGTCTCCAGGAAGAAGCGTATTAAACGATGCGAGAAAATCGATAATGGTGGGTACGTCAAAGATCATCTGAGAGGTGTCTCCACTTTGTCTGAGCTGATCATTTACAATTAGTTTAAATCGGAAGGTCTGTCTTTCATTACAATCGGTGAGGCGGATCAAGGGGCTTACCACTGCGGATCCGGCAAAGCTTTTGGCAAGGGCCCAGGGAAGTCCTTTTGCTTTTAGTTCTGATTGTTTTTCGCGTCTTGTTAGATCTAGTCCAAGCCCGAGTGCATCAACAACAGTCCAGCCTTCAGTTTTTGTTCCCACAGGCACGGTCTGTCCTATTCTTAAGACCAGCTCTGCTTCATGGTGAAAGGTTTCACCGGGGAAAGCCAAGGTGCCACTTCCTAGGGGGCGAAGCGAGGCGGGTGCTTTTAGAAAGAGGACCGGTTCACCGTCAGGTGCTTTATTCCCCAATTCCTTCACATGTTCTGGGTAGTTACGTCCAATTCCATAGATTGTGGGAACGGTCGCTGGGCCAAAACTCTCAATGGTTACGAATGGTTGCATGGTCTTGATTCCTTTCTCTAACCTGTTGAAACAACTGTATATTTTATTTTGCCCAATCGCAACGATAAAAATGTTTAAAAAGCATAAAATACCTTTACAAAGTTTAAAATTAATGTATAAACATAATATCCCTTCCGCGTGATGGGACCTGTTGTTGCTGCCTGCTGATAACTTTTGCTGTTGAGGTGATTAAATGAATCTGGATTCCGTTCCAAACTGGCTTCGTCCAACCAAAGCAAAGATTGCGACATCCCTACTCGCATTGAGTGGTTTGATGGGGTTCGCGTCGATTGCTATTTCCGGGGAAGAAGAGACTCAAGCAGCAACGGCTGCCGCCACCAGTCAGGGTGATGAAATTTCCAATGGCTCTGTTCTTGACCTTGGCGATGGCCTCTCCATCGCGCCAATTGCAGGTTGGAAAATAGAGCGCAAGTCCATGGGTATGTCCCTTGTCATGAAAGAAGTCTTGCCAGCGCAAACAGGCGAAGTGGACTATTCAAAGCCAGTTTTTGCGCGCAATCTGACGGTAATGACTTTGCCTGAAGCCATGCCAATTGATGACGCCTCCGTTGAAGAAATGAAAACAGTCATCTCTAAGATGTTTGCTCGTGACACATCCTTGAAAGATGTGACCTTCACGGATCACAAATTCTTTGACTATAAAGGCAAAAACGACGGTCTGATTCTGTTTTCCCAATTGACGGTGAATAATTATCAAATGATGCAGATGCAGGTGGTTGTCTCCGGTAGCAACAAATCCTACTTGATGACATACAGTGATATTGCAAGCAACTTCTCTAATCCAGCAAGCTATGATGCTGCGTGGAAGTCGATGGCTTCAATCCAGGTTTCTGGATTAGCTCCTAAGCGTTTTGAAAAAGAGATGATGATTGGTGGAGCTTTTGTTGCTGCTCTGCTTGCGATCATCGTACCGTTTCTGTTTATTCGTTGGTACAACGCTCGTCGAATTCGTAAGTTTGCTGATGAGTTACAGTATGATTGGGACACCGGCGCCATGAAATCTGATAACGATTATGAGTTGAGCGATTTCGGAGCTCTCGATCAAACCAGGCCTGCTCATAAGATGTCGAAAGCCAAGAAAGCTGAAAAGTCAGGCTTTGATTTCGATGTGAGTGCTTTAAGTAACATCAGTGCTATCAGCACGCGTCACAGTCGCTTTGCTTAATTAACTCCTGGAATCAAACAAAAAAGGCGCTGGTTAACTCCAGCGCCTTTTTCTATCTTTCAGAAAATCAATTTGGAATCACGACCTCGATAGTTGTGTCGCTCACTTCTTCAGGAATCCCTGCTTGCACCGTAACGTCAGGCAGCAGTTGGCTTTTGGCTTGGCTTCCGTCGATGAAGGTCCCAGATGACCAGTTTCCAACATAAAAATCAGCACCACACTGAATCACTAATTTGCGGCACTCAATACGATTGGAGTCGGCCTTAATGACATTTGCAAAGCTACAAACTCCAACCTTAGGGTCAGCTGAGACGTCAAGTTTAGAAACATTATTAACAAGGGACGGTTGGCAGCCAATAGAACAAGTGCAAATATCTGAAAAGGCTTTGGAGCCTTTTACGCCAACTCCCAGCTGCCAGATTGTCGATGAAGGTAAGCCCTGAATTGTGGGTGGGGTTGCGTAAAGCTGCTGGACAAACGCAACTCCTGACAATTTCCCCTGATCGCTGGTGATGGGTACTCTGCGAGCGTCATACATCAGTCCCTGATCAGAAAACCAGCTTGCGACGCCAATATCTGCTTTATCTGTGAGCACTTTTAGATCGCAATGGTCATCTTTTCTGACGTTTTGGGTTTGAAAGGAAACCTTATTGTCAGCATCTTTTGTGCCGCTTGTGTTGCCTCCACCGCATCCAGCCAGAGTATAAACCAACTCTGTGCGTGATCTGTCTGCTTCTTTCATTCCTATGATCTTTATCTCCACTGATACGGGGTCGCCAGGATTGGTTTGAGGACGAAGCCCTGTTCGGCAACCTGTAGCAATGGTCGATAGAATCGATACAGTAGCCGTCAGCATAATTAAATCCTTGGCGCGAACCATGGGACCCCCCTCCGAGTATAATTGGACTCCTTTAGTTTATAATGAGTCCCTAAAATTGACCAATATATTGACGGGATGCAGAGGCGCTGGCAAAGTGTTGGTATACTAGCAAAAATTTTTGATGATATTCAATGATTGCGGAAGGTTGCTATGGCGTTAATTGAGGTGCAGGGGCTGTCAAAATTTTATGGTCTGCATGCAGCTGTTCGTGATGTGAGTTTTAGAATCAATGAAGGTGAAATAGTTGGCTTACTTGGGCTTAACGGCGCAGGAAAGAGCACTATTTTGAAAATTCTGGGAACTTTTCTTTTGCCTTCAGCCGGCAATGCTTCCATGGGGGGGTACTCCGTAGAAGAAGGCGCAGATCAGGTTCGCGAGTTGATTGGATACCTTCCCGACCGTCCTCCACTTTATGATGAAATGAGGGTTGTTCCATACCTGCGCTATGTAGCCCAGCTCAAGAATGTTGCCAAGAACGTGATAGATGAACGAGTGTCTGATGTGCTGCGGAAGACGAACCTGGAAGATGTTGCATGGCAGCCTCTCGGAGAGCTCTCTCACGGATTTAGGCAGCGTGTTGGCATTGCTCAGGCGCTGATCCATGACCCGCGAATCATCATTCTCGATGAACCCATCAACGGGCTTGATCCGGTTCAGATTGTTGAAATGCGTGATCTGATCCTTTCGTTGCGGGGTAAGCATACTGTTATTCTCTCAAGTCACATTCTTTCCGAGATTACTCGCACCTGTGATCGCATATTAATCATTGATAAGGGGCGACTTGTTGCAGAAGGTCATGAGTCTGATCTTAATAAGGCTTTCGTTCGCTCCATGCGAATCGTCGCCGAGATTCGCGGTGATTTTAGTGAAAGTGAGTTTCGAAAAATTTCTGGTGTCCAGAGCGTAGTCGTCGCCCAAGGAACACAACCTGAGTGTAAAATTGTCACGATCGAAAGCGACGGTGATATCCGCGCAGAGGTGGCCCGAGTGGTTGTTTCCTCCGGGGCAGAATTACTGGAGCTGGGCAGAGACGGTGATGGATTGGAGTCTATTTTTATGAATCTGGTGCGATCATCCAAAGCGAAATCTGCGACGGGAGGAGAGGCCAATGGGTAAGACATGGCAAATTGCCAGGCGAGAGTTGGGCGCATTTTTCAACACGTGGATGGGTTATGTGATCGTGGCCGCTGTCCTGGTGATAGATGGGCTGTTATTTAACGCATTCGCTGTGGGCAATGAACCAAAACTGTCCGCAGATGTGCTCGCAGATTTCTTTTATTTTGCGAGCGGTATGAGTATGGTCGCAGGTATATTTTTGGCGATGCGACTTATGGCGGAAGAAAAGCAGAATGGGACCATTGTCTTGTTGTTCTCCTCTCCCATCTCTGAGCGGCAGGTCATCTATGGTAAGTTTCTATCAGCCTTAATTTTTGCCGGTCTTTTGCATCTTGTGTCGCTTTATATGCCTGCATTGATTCTTGTTCACGGGAAGATATCCTTGGGTCATGTATTAGCCGGTTATATCTGCCTAGTCTTACTGAGTGCAGTTACAATTGCCATCACGCTATTTTCATCTACGATCTCGCCAAACCAGCTAGTGGCTGCGGTTGGTGGTGGTTTTGTCACTGTTATTATGCTGACTTTGTGGATGTTGGCGAAAGTTGTTGATCAACCATTTAAAGATATTTTTAGCTGGCTTGCGATTCACAGTGATCACTTCACACCATTTAGTAACGGGATTGTCAATCTTCAGGATATTGTTTTTTATCTTGGTTTGATCGCCTTCTTTTTGGAGTGTGCGACTCGGGCTTTAATAGGTCGTCGCTGCCAGGGATAATTGGATATCTAGGGTGAGGAGGTAATTTGTGAATTCTAAAATTATTGAATTTCTGAGGTTGGTGTTTACCCTTGTAGGTGCCGCTACCTTTTTCGTTGGCGAGCGATATTTTGTTGATGCATCGTCCCACTGGTGGATTTCTGGAGTGGGATTGTTTTCTCTTGTTGCTGGTGTTGTCTCGTCATTACTTTGCCTGAAACGCGCGGCTGCGTCGGCAGCAGTTCGAGAAATACCCGCATGGAAACTAGCCGCCCTGTGGCAAACACTATTGTTGATTTCAGCATTACTCTACCTGGTATATGCCAAGGTCCTGGGTACAAGGCCGGCCCCTGAAACATATCTCGAAAAATGCCTACTCGCTTGCTGGCTCCTTGCCGGTGGACTTGGTTTATTCTTAGGAGTCGGAACTGAATGGGCCCAGTCCCGAAACGGGAGAGGAGCTTTTGCGGAACCGCAGCGCGTCATCATGGCAACGAGAGACTGGCTAAAAGTCGGGATGCTAGCGGTCATAATTGCGTGTCTGAACTATGCAGCTGCCAAACGTAATGTGAGTTGGGATTTGAGTTATCTCAAAACAACTGCCGTCAGTGAATCAACTAGGAAATTGATTGACGGTCTTGGTCAGGATGTGGAGGTGGGAATCTTTTTCACCCAGGGTAATGAGGTTCTTTCTCAGGCTAAGCTTTACTTTAATGGTCTGACGCAGAAGGCGCCGAGAATTTCTATTAACTACTTCGACGTCGAGACTCAGCCGCTGGCGGCTGAGAAATTTAAAGTGAGCCGTAATGGTTATGTTGTCCTGCGGGCAGGTGATCAAACTGAGCGATTTGATCTTGGAACAAACCTTGCGTCTGCAAGAAAGACCTTGCGCAGTATGGATGCGGAATTCCAGAAGGCATTGCTTTCGGTGACGGAAAAGAAAAAAGTGCTGTATTTTACCCGTGGGCATGGTGAACTGTCATGGTCTACTAGTGATGATGGTTCTGGTCTGAAGTCAGTTAAACTTCTTGAAAACTATCTTCGGCAGCAAAACTTCAGTATGCGATTTTTTGGTGTAGGAGAGGGCGCAGCCAATGCCGTTCCTCAAGATGCTGATGCGGTGATTATCATCGGCGGCGATCAACCTTTTCTTGAAGAAGAGGCAAATGCCATCGGGTCGTATGTGGAAAAGGGCGGCAAGGCTCTTGTTATGCTCGACGTTGATATGCCCACTGAAGCATCGATTTCTCAGGGTGTGAGGAATGCTGAAAAAGACCCGCTCGTTCGCTGGCTCTCTACATTAGGGGTCACTTTTGAGCCGAAAGTTCTTGCTAATGCAACGAATTTTGTCTCAGCCTCGCGCTCGGAGGCCGACGTTTGGTTTCTTTTCACCAATGTATTTACGTCCCATGAGTCGGTTCAGTCCTTGGCTCGCAATGAGCAGCGCGCCGCAGTGCTGACGTTCCGTTCTGGTTTTTTGAAGACGATACCCGACTCTAACGGTTGGTCTGCTTACGACACCATCCGAAGTTTGTCAGACACCTTTGCCGACGAGAATCGTGACTTCAAATATACGGAAGGCAAAGAAAAACGCGAGCCAAGAGTCATAGGCGCTGCAGTGGAGCATAAGCCTAGTAATGCAGAGCCTTCGGATGACAAACGCCCATCTCGTGGTCGGGTTGTCGTTTTAGCAGATGCAAGTGCGGCGAGTGATGTCCTGATTCGTAATCAGGCCAATCTTATTTATGTCATGGATTCTTTGAGGTGGCTTGTTGGCGATGTCAAAACGTCAGGAATTGCCTCATCTGAGGAAGATATTCGCATTCGTCATACCAAGAAAGAGGATATGCTCTGGTTTTACGGCACTATTTTGCTCGTTCCGGGGCTTGTTTTGATTTCTGGAGCCATTGTAACCCGCCGAGCCAGACGTAATCGTGGAACCGAGGTAGATAAACAATGAAAAGAAAAAAATTAGATCTCGTTGCATGGTTTGCAGCTGTAATCCTAAGTTTGTTATTAGCCTTGTGGGCCTCGGTTCCGGCTCGTGACGGTGGCAATGCAAAAGTGCCTGTGATTACAATTAAGGAGTCTACAATAGCGTCAATTGAGCTTGTGGGGGGAGATGTGAGTGTCGCCGCATCAAGACAGCGCGATGTGACTGACCGTTGGTGGATTTCCTTTGAGAGAAAGCCGGTTCCTGACCCAGAAGGAAAGTCTCAGGAAGCCGTCGTCCAAGATCGATTTATGACCTCAGCTAAATTTAAGGAACTTATCGCTCAATTTTCTCCCTTGCAGGCTTTGCGGGTGATTGGAGAAGTTGCCGATGATAAGTTATCTGAGTTTGGTCTAAAAGACTCAGGCAAGACTCTTGTTTTGAAAGATGCGTCGGGCGTGGAACTTCTGTCTCTTAAGATCGGTAAGCAGTTATATGGGGCACGAAGCATGTATGTCTTGAATCAGCAGGATCACAAGGTTTTGCTGATTGCTGGTGAGCTTATCAGTGACTTCGAAAAGCCAGAACTTCGTTTTTTTGAGCGGGCAATTACGTCAATTGATCTTGAAGAAATTCAGGCGGCGACTTTAACTCAGGGCTCCAAGACTAGACGCTTCGGGCACACGACCAAGGATGCCAAGGGAACACTGCTGTGGACAGCGGATGCGGCGAAAGAAACCCCCGTGCCGCAGGCTTCGTCCTGGTTTGATAGGTTCATGCTGATCAAGGCTGCAAGCTACGCGTCAAAAGAGGATGAGGCCAGTCTTGCTGCCGCTCCAGTCCTTTTTGATGTGAGACTTGAGGGGAGCGGCGCTACTACTGAGGTGTTGCAATTGAAGCGGCGCTCTGGAGCTGGCGGGCCGGAGTTTTGGATTCATAGCAGCTATTTGAACTGGCATGTCAAAGTAGCAGCGACCAGAGCTGAGACTCTCCAGAAAGACGTGTCCCAAATTCTGCAAGACTGAATTTGGCAATGGGCTGAATAGACAGGCTTACCTTTAGATTTTTGGCATTCGACTCAGGATGACTTCGTTACAACTGTTGACACTATTAGGTCCAGATGTTGTGCCTTTAAAATTGGCTATGATAGGATAATGATAAGAGCAACCGTGTGGGAGGCATCCTATGGGTTTGAGAATATCAACGAACGTATCATCCTTGACTGGGCAGAGGCACTTGCGCGACACGCGTCAATTGCTTGATCGCTCCATCGAGCGTTTGTCTAGTGGTTACCGAATTAACCGCGCAGGTGATGATGCTGCTGGTCTCGCAATCACGGAAAAACTTCGCGCCAAGACTAGGGGGCTCATTCAGGCCCAGCGTAACGCCTCAGATGGTGTGTCGCTTATTCAGGTTGCTGAAGGTGGCCTTAATGAAGTGCAGAACATTCTCGTTCGTCTCCGCGAGCTTGGAGTGCAATCAGCTTCCGATACGATCGGTGCTCGTGAACGAAGATATCTTGATGAAGAGTTTCAGAGTCTTAAAGAAGAGATTGATCGCATTGCAAACTCAACAGAGTTCAATGGCACCTATCTTTTGGATGGTACTGGTGGGTCCCTGGATTTTCAAATCAATACTGGCGGGCAGAACCTTTTAGGTGTCGACCGCATTAGCTTTGACGCATTCAAGCTTGACGTCAATTCAGACAAGCTAGGCATGGAAGAGGTTGGTGTTGCGGATAAGAACGGCGCACAGCGCAGTTTGGCATTAATCGATGATGCAATTGAGTCGGTGTCGTCTGTCCGTGGTGAGCTCGGTGCTATAGAAAATCGTCTCGAGTCGACAATCCGTAATATTTCTATCAGTGTGGAAAATCTTTCCGCAGCTCGTAGTCGTATTAAGGATGTCGACGTCGCTGACGAGACTGCTGAATTGGCAAAGCATAATATTTTAATGCAGTCCGGGATCTCTGTGTTGTCTCAGGCAAACAGCATCCCACAGATGGCGTTGCAGTTGCTTAAGGGATAATGTTTCTCAAGTTATATTGTCTTTGCGAAAGACCTGCATTTTAGCAGGTCTT
>CAMDGW010000068.1 GCA_945897695.1 Pseudobacteriovorax antillogorgiicola
TCCGGCGACAATCCGATAGCTTCCCATACTGTTTTTGATTGTAGAGAAAAAGAGAGGGGATCTATGAAACGATTAAACCAATTCTCGTTTAGCGCATCACTTGTCGTTATCTTAACGACACTCACGAGCTGCAAGTTTGGCTTGGAGCCGTCATCAGTCAAAGATCTAAGACCCGGTCTCAAAGTCAGCCACGACGTGTCTCGCGATCCAAATAAGCCACAGGTTCTGATCTATTATGCTAATAACCCTGTGGAAACAAAAAACTACAAGTCAGAGAAATCAAAAATACTGGCAAGTTTCGACGAAGCGCAAAAAGACAAAACGATACCTCAGACATCTCTCCTGAGTTCCAGGAGTAGCTTTGAATCCGATGCAAATACGTTCGGCGATGCCGTCGCTGTCGACATTTTTGGCATCACCAATTCAATCTGTTCCGAGAACGCAACCGTCGGCGCCGGCGCCATAATCATCACCAATCAAGGTATCGTCGACAACAACATCAAGTATTGTAATATCAAAGGCAACCTCCAGACTCTTGCATCATCAGAATTAAAAAAGTTTACAGATTTATATGCCCGCATTAAAAGCAACCCAATCCACGAACACAGTCCTCTTGCTCACCCAGACATGTTAGCCCTGTCACTGGATGTTGTGAAATCAGTGTTCCCGACAGAAAAATTCGAATACTCAATCGTACTTAAATCCCATGGTAGCGAAAGTCTAACCATCACTCCAAAAGTGGCTTACGAAGCAAGAATCATTACACCAGCTTTTCTAAAAGATCGTTTCGCCCGTAAAAAAATCTCCCCGCAGCGAGTTTTTGGAAATGGCCTTCTGCTTGACAAAGACGGACTTGAAAAAGACGGACTCGACAAAGACGGACTCGACAAAGACGGACTTGACAAAGACGGACTCGATAAAGACGGGCTGGATGCTGCCGGCCTTATGCGAGGAGAAAATCCTGCGGGTGCAGTTGCCGCAGGGGTCACCAAGTTTCAGATGATGTCGACACTTCTCAGCACAAACCGGGACTTGTTCTACAATGTAGTCTTCATGGAATCGTGTAAATCTGACCTTGGAGAGCTATTGCAAGACCTCGCCGAGGTGCCGAGTCCAAATATTGGTTACCTCTATGGGTCTGACCAAAAAGGCTTAAGCTATAACACCGTTGATTGGCGCAGCCTTCAGTCTTCCGGCGCAACATCGCTCAGGGATTGGTTAATCCAAGAACTCGATAAAAAAGCTGGAAAGTCAGCCCATTAAGAAATCAGGGGATCACGTGAAACGCAAGGAAGCGTTACAAAAGCGAGCTGATAAGATGGCATCCGGTATTGACCGGATGCTTTTGCGTCTTCGTCTAACGCAAAAACTACGTGATAGCCTCGTCCAAGCCAATGCAATAGAAATGTCAGCACAAAACAGACTGCGCGAGATCCTTGCTGTTTTGCTAGCAATTTCAACGCTTACGATAACATCCGTCTTCTTCGTTACCCGTCTCTTAGATTATGGAAACTGGCCGCCAGCCGCATATAAGTCTCAGAGTGTTTATAATTTAACAAGCGCGGGTATCAAATGGGATATTCATTATGGCCCCAGTCGCGGCTGCGAGGACGATGCTTGTTACGTCAGGCCGCAAACGCCCTCCTCGTTTTTCAACAGACAAGCCGTATTGCCCCTTCGCGAATTCCCGATAAAAGACTGGCAACAAGGAGAACCGATTTTTTATAGGGCTACCGTCACTATTCCTGAAAGCGTCAGAAAACTTGCTGGCACGCAGCCACTGAGTCTACACACAATTTTGATGTTTGCTCAATCGTGGGATCTTTATCTAAACCAAGAGCTAGTGTTTCAGGGCACCCAGGAGACTATGCTAGCCCCGATTCCTAGCAACTTCATCAGAGCTGATGGATCTGTAGATATCGCCATCAAAGCAAATATTGGCGATCTTCCCTACCAGGGGATCGCAAATCGTGGAGATCTAGTCATTGGTCCACGATCAGAACTCGCACCGCTCAGTTACTTCAGCAGAGACAATGCCACCAGCCTGCAATTGCTATATCTGTTACCGAAATTGGCATTCTGCGTGGTGTTCTCCTTACTTTTTGTCTTCGCTCGCACGAATCGAGAAATTAGTTGGTTTCTTCTTTTTGGCCTCACATCAAGCCTTGAACTTTTTTTTCGATCTGATTTCACCTCGGATGTAGGTTTAAAGGGACAGACAGCAGCCTTACTCGCGCTCATCGCTCGAAATCTCTCACTGCTGGTTTTAGCTCGTTTTATCTACTCATTCTTTCGTCTGAAGATCCGCTGGATTGAAAAGCTAATTTACGTCGGTTTCATTTTAATGACCCTTCACGGAGTGGTCTGCTTGTTCGGTCTATCTTATAGCGTCGCCACACGTAGCCTCGACATTACAGCCATTTTACTTAAACCTTTCGTATATATTGTTTCCACCGGCCTTGCCCTCATGATGTCGGGCCTTCTATCAGAGTTTGAACGATCAAAAATGCGATCTCGCATAGCTTTAGCATTTGCGTTTGTTTTGTTTGTAGGAACAGCGCTAGCGTTCGTTGACCTTGCAAAACTAATCGCGAATACACTTAGCATTAATCTGCCGCTTACGATCGTAAATCTGACCTGGATTTTTGACTTGATGCTTTTCATATTTATGGCTGCAATCACGGGCATAGACATGGCACTCCAGCACACTCAACAACGCCAACTCCAATTTCAGTTACAAAATCTAAATGATCGTTTAGAATTAGCTTCAACGGTCCAAAGCACCTTACTTCCGGAGCCTATGTTTGGCGAGGAGGGTTCTCTCTCCTTCCACTTTCGCTACATACCAGCAGAACGCATGGCAGGAGACTGGCTATTTAAAGGTCAAGGTAAAGACGGCAGCCAGCGATTCATATTAGGGGACGTCACCGGCAAAGGGCCTGCTGCAGCTTTAGCTGTAGCAGCAACTATCGGAGCCCTTCGTCAAAAGGATTTACTCAACGACGACATTACATCCACAGTTCAAGACCTAAATAAGCACCTATTCACCTTATTTCGCGGAAAGGCCGGAACCTCAGTATGTCTTGTCGACATCGCCGATGATGGAAATGCAAAGATCGCTGTACACGCAATGGCTGGCTGGTTGCATATATCAGCTGAAAAAATCAAACTTTTATCTGCGCGAGGAAGTACCATCGGCTCCCAAAACGAGATTTCAACCTCGCTTATAGAGGTAAAATTAGAAGCAGGAGATATATTGCTGTGCTTTTCAGACGGCTGCCTCGAGGGTGCGAGGACGATGCGAAAACTTGTTGATGCATTAAACAAATTGGGTAGAGCGGAAATTACTGCAGACAAAATTTTTGACACTGTCGTAGAGATCGGAAAAGACTCAGTCCAACCAGACGATCAAGCACTGATTATGATTAAGAAGGTTGCCTGAATAAAATACGTCAAAGGGGCTCTTTGGCAACCCACCATGAATTGACGTCCTCCCAGAGCCTTGTAAAGGAGTCCCAGCCGGAGACCATTGCTATAAAGTCTGAGTCTAATACTCCTACTGCAGGTACCCGAGAAGATATATCGCCAAAGCCAGCTTCACCTTTCTTACGGATAATTCCCCTCACCAAATAAAGACTATGGAGATAAGCGCGACCAGCTTCCACGCTGTCCAGCGTTACAAATGGCTGCCTTAAGACATGAATGGCACTGAATATCCCTGGTGTCGGCGGAAACCGAAAACGCTCGCATTCTCGTTGTCGGCAAGAGAGATATTGCGCGGCGCCCTCATCAAACCAAGTAGGCCAAGCCCTACCACCAGAGCGAAATGAAAGCATCGCATGAGATAATTCATGGCGTAATACGGTTGCCAAAGCGCCATTGACGTCACCCACCATGTGCGGAGCAACTGGAATTCTCATGCGACCGTCAAAAACACCTTCCGCCCATCCTGGGCCTCCGGGAATCACGTCACGAAACTCATCTTTTCGGTATAGAATCACCTCGACTGGCATGGATGGTGGAGCAATACCAAGAAGTTCCGAGTATTCGTTGACAGCAGCTTCCAGGATGTCAAGTACAGACCGCAAGATTGCATCGTGATCTTCTTCTCTATAGCTGACATAAAAATGCTCACTGCGCTCGGTTTTCTGGTTGGCACCCGACTTAGCTTTGGCGCGCATCCCTTGCAGGCGCTGTTTGGCCAGATCAGCTAAGGCTTGGTCTTGAACCTCCTGAACACCGGCACCTTCAAGAATGGTGACTGCATCCTCAAAACGCCCCAAAGATTCCAAAGTGTCCGCATAGATAAGTCTGCCCTCAATGTCAGAGGGTTTTGCCAAAATATATGTGGCCAAATAACTTGCGGCCTCTGGCCAGTTCTTCGAAACCCTCAGACAAAAACCAAGACCTTTTTGCGCTTCAGGGATCTGGGCTACGCCAAGAACCTTGTAGAAAATTTTAATTGCTTCATCGCAGTCCTGGCTTTTGATTTTCATCCAACCCTGACTCGTCATCAACACCGGCCACTGCCTGGAAAGCCAATCACGAAAAGGCTCTGATGTGGCCGTAGATTCAAGGAGTTGACTTGAAAGAGACAGCGCGCCCGCAAAATCCCCTGTGGAATAAGCCATGACAATACGACGATATGATGCCAATTCTAAATCACTGAAAGGCTCTTTTGGAACTTCCAGAGGCTGCGGTACCTCTGCTATCAGCGCAGTTTGAAGCTTACCGTTTTTTATTTTTTCGGAATCGAAATGATCATCAACTAGAAAGACAACTGCTCCAGCTAATACGACTAAGAGCAGCGTGACGTTAACAACAGATGATTTGTTCACGGCTCAAGACCGTTTACCAGTGGAAGCAATTCGCCACGATCGTGAACCGCTTTTACATCTGTAAAACCGCCCATGAACCTGTCGCCAATAAAAATCATCGGAACTGTTCTCCAGCCCCCGTGAGCCTCCGAAAGTCGCTGGCGTTCTTCGTGAAGCCCTTCAAGCGAGATCTCCTCAAAGGGAACACCAAGAGATTTGAACAACCTCTTGGCAGAATCACAGTATGGACATATCGATGTCGTATATATTCGGACAATTTTCATACCCTAAGTTTAGATAAAAAAATCCCCGGCCTCAAGTTAAAGGACCGGGGAACTCATAAATTTCTAGATCAGGACATTAATGCATGTCTCGCTGGGGCGCGTGATCTGAGCTTTTCTTGAATTTAAACGAAGCCCTGCGTTCCCCACCTTCAGCTGAAAATGGTCGTCCGGATCCGCGGACGTCACTACGACCTTCACCACGAAACGGTCCACGAGGGCCACGATCAGAACCCTGATGGCCCCCTTTGAATCCTCCTCCGCCAAATTTGCCTTTGCGGGCGCCAAATCCACCAGGACGTTTACCGCCAAACTGGAATTTTCCGCCACCCATCCGGTCATTGTTGGATAGCATGCGTTTACCTTCGTCTGCGCTCATACCAATACGATCTTCACCTGAAACAGCCCGACCGGTAGACAATACCGAAACAAGGCGCATCGCAAGGTCCTGCGCACTATAGCGACTAGCAAGATCGTTAGCGACTGACGTCAAGTCCAAAGAAAGTCGCACACTATCAACCTCGCGAGCAAGCTTCTCGGCATGACGCGCCTTTACGGCTGCCAATGTCGGTACTTCTGCAACAACGAATTCACTAGCGTGTTTGCTGTTAAACACATCTCCACCCCTTAGATCACCTGGTGTCGCCAGCGTAATGGCAATGCCCTGTTTACCGGCACGACCTGTACGACCTACACGGTGAACATAACGTTCACGATTTTCGGGGACGCTAAAATTGATAACATGTGTCACGTTTGGAATATCAATACCGCGTGCGGCGACATCCGTAGCAATAATGATCCGCGCACGGCCGTCTTTTAGCGACTGTACCGCTTGGTTACGAATAGCCTGAGACATATCGCCATGAATCGATTTCGCAGCAACACCCCGCGCAGAAAGAACTTCTTGAAGCTCATCCACGTCACGTTTTGTGCGGCAGAAAACAATGGCCTTCTCTGGCTCTTCAACGTCCAGAATCCGAACCAAAGCGGCTTCCTTTTCGTGACCACGAACTACCACTAAACGCTGCTCAATATCTAAATTAGTCTGTTGGCCTGAATTCAACTGGATGTGTGCGGGCTCTTTCATAAACTGACGAGTGATGGCCTTAACCTCAGACGACATTGTTGCTGAGAACAGCAACGTTTGACGCTCACTAGGTAGAGTTGAGAGAATTTCGCGGATATCATCAATAAATCCCCGATCAAGCATTTCGTCTGCCTCATCAAGAATAATCGTATGCGGCGTAAAGCGCTTCATGCGACCTTCGCGCATATGATCCATTAGGCGTCCTGGAGTCGCTACGACAATCTGGGCTCCGCGATTGATCAATTCAATCTGACGCAGGTAGCCTTGGCCACCTACAACTGGAACTGTTTTTACTCCGGCAAATTTTCCAAGGCGAAAAAGCTCATCACTTACCTGGATGGCTAACTCCCGCGTTGGGGTTAGTACAAGTATTTCCACAGTCTTGTCGTGACGAAGACGGCTCATAGCCGGCAAGCCGAAGGCTGCCGTTTTACCAGTACCCGTTTGGGCCTGGCCGATAATATCCTGTCCGGCAAGGATCGCTGGAATCGCTTCTGCCTGAATAGGGCTTGGCGTGGTGAAGCCAGCAGCTTTAACACCCTCTAGGATGTCCGGGGATAGCCCTAAATCGTCAAAACGCAAGACCGACTTCGCGCCTGACATGTCCGAAGACAAGGTTTCTTTCATAGTCATTAATTTCTATCCTGTCGGCCTGCATAAAAAGATGGGAAAGGGATAACCCCCTGCAAAGTCCCGACAAAAAGCAAGCCACCGATTGTGGCGGGACCATGAAATACCGGCGCACTATACGGATATTTTATTAAAATAGCAAGTTTTATTTTATGATTTTCTACAAGTTGTCTTAGAATTGCCCTTGAAAATCTCAGACATTTGTAAGACAGAACATAGACATCTCATAAAGATTATTCTATACAAATGTCAGACACAGGCGCCTCTGCCCATCAGGAGACCTATGACATCAAGCACTACCCAGCCTAAACAATTATCACCTGAAACCATGGAGTCACTGCGACGTGAGGCCATGGCCGGTTTGATCATAGCCGCCCAACTCGAAGAATCGGGACTGAGCGCGCTAGATCACAAAACTTTGCGCGACAAAGTTTCTGAAGTGACAACGGGAAGTGATGGACGCCCACAAGTCCGCATCGACTCCACAGGCCTAGGCCTTGACCAAAAAATTGCTGTTGAACGAACGCTATTACGACACTTCGGTAATCAGGAGATTTCCGATGTCTCCATCTATTTTCAAAAGGCGAGCTCCTCGCAGGCTGTTGGAGCAGTCCCCGCCCCCGTTAAAAAGAAGCATCCGCTGGGAATAAACCTCGAACAAAAACCCATTGCTGGCGTTAAAAACATTATTGCAGTGGCTTCCGGAAAAGGTGGCGTCGGTAAATCCACTGTTTCAACCAACCTCGCCGCAGGTTTGGCTGACCTTGGACTTAAAACTGGCCTCATGGACTGTGACGTCTACGGACCATCATCACCTCTGATGCTCGGGGTTTCAGGACCAATGCAGGTCGAAAAAGCAAAGCTGGTACCTCTTGAAGGACACGGCGTCAAAGTGGTGAGCTTTGGATTCCTGTCAGACGTCAAAACCCCTGTTATTTGGCGGGGCCCCATGGTTGCTAAAGCGATTGAACAGCTTTGCTACGACGTGAATTGGGGGGATCTCGACGTTCTGATTTTGGATCTTCCACCAGGCACCGGAGATGTTCAATTAACCTTAGCAGAAAAGATCCCACTGACCGGTGCGATCATCGTAACCACGCCGCAGGACGTGGCGTTAATTGACGCGCACAAAGCAGTTTCTATGTTTGAAACAATGAATGTGCCGGTAATGGGTGTCGTCGAAAATATGGCTCACTTTACATGCACAGCCTGCGGCCACAAGGAGCACATTTTTGGCACCGAGGCCTTCGAAGAGTTTCTGGCCTCCAGAAGCCTAAGCCTCCTCACCAAAATTCCACTTGAGCGAAATATCAGAGAACTCAGTGATCAAGGTCGGCCCGTCATCATTAGTGGCAGCAAATCGTCTGAACCTTATCGCCAATTAGTTGGCCTCGTCAGAAGAGCGCTCGAAATAACACTGGACAGCGGAGAAAACAAGGATCCCCATAAATGACGTCAATGACCGAAAAAAATGCTCCAAAAAGTTTTGAACGACTTCCAGATATTTTTACAGGTCTTGATAGTAAGCAACGCCTTGCCATTGCAGGCCAGCTAATCATTGGCTCTGCTCAATCGGAGAATCCAAAGCGCGATGGCTTATTACGCACGCCTGAGCGTTTTGGAAAAGCGATGGGTTTTTTACTCTCTGGCTATGAGTCGAGTCCAGCAGACGTTGTCGGCGAAGGTATTTTCAAGGCTGAAAGCTCGGGAGTGGTTAGTGTCAACAAGATTGAGTTTTACAGTCTGTGCGAGCATCACATGCTCCCCTTTTGGGGAGAGGTGTCTGTTGCTTACTATCCCACATCTAAAATTATCGGTTTAAGTAAAATACCAAGACTGGTGGATTTGTTTTCAAGACGTCTTCAGGTCCAAGAGCATCTAACCCATCAAGTCGCCCAAGCTCTCCATAGCCTCCTGCAACCAAGAGCTGTGGTCGTGCGCATCAGTGGCAAACACTTGTGCATGATGATGCGTGGAGTTGAAAAACAAATGTCTTCGACCGTGAGTGAATCCCATATCGGCATCGACAAACTGACTAATCTTGAACAGCAAAGACTTTTTGCGGCACTGGAAGGGACATAGCTGTCATGAACGACACCGTAACAAATCAAACCTACAGCATTAAGACGACGGCACGCATGGTCGATATGAACTCCCACACGATTCGCGCGTGGGAGCGCCGTTATAAGGCCCTCGACCCAAACAGAAACGAAGCCAACAATCGCAGGCAGTACTCTCAACATGACGTAGAGCGTCTATCATTGCTTGCAAGACTTGTGCGCCAAGGTCACCAGATTAGCCATATTGCAAGTCTATCCAATGATGTTCTGCAGTCTATGCTCATGAATGAGCCTGGTGAGTCCAAGGCGATTCAACACCCAATAGAGGAAGTGATCCTGTCAAGGTGTATCGGCGCACTGGGAAATTATGAACTGGTACTCATACAGGCTGAGCTTGAAGCTGCGCGGAATCTCATCTCAGCTGAACATTTTTTGACTCAGATTGCTGTTCCGCTGCTCAGGGATGTGGGAAACCGAGTTTACAACGGTACGTTCAGCATTGCTCAAGAGCACGCATTATCTTCGATCTTGCGCGCACAGTTGATGCAAACCCTGTTTAATCTAAGAAATGCGATTGCTGTCAGGGCATTTACCCGCAAAGATCAACCGCACGGCCTTTCAATCTGTCTTGCGACGCGGGATGGCGATCTCCACGAGTTCGGCATTTTAGCTTCAGCTATTCTTGTTGCCAATGAAGGACATGTGCCCCATTACTTTGGCCCCAATCTCCCTGCAGCCGCACTTGCCGATGCCGCAAAGGCTGTAAATGCTGACGTCGTGATTGTTGGCAACACGCCTTCGGCAGAGCCTTTTAGTGAGCAGAGGCAGGAGAGCTATGCGCGCGAGCTAAAAACTAAAATTCCTGGGAGATGTCAGATTTGGTGGGGGGGAGTATGCTCCATCAAAGAACCGTCTGTTTTGAACGGTATAAAATTGCTTTCGTCACTCGACGCTTTGAAAGTCACCCTTTCCTCGGTCTAACGAGCCGAAAACCACATAAAACTGACGAACCATTGGACGATTTGTCTAAGAAATTGACACTTGGTCAACTGAGTGGCAGTACAACTAGCTGAAAACATAGCCGCCCCCGACTCAAGGTGACAGAAGCCCTCCATGGCATGGGTCGTGCACGATGTTGCACATCCAACCTTTCAGGTTGGTGGAGTTGTTCGGCGGTTTTCACATTGAATCAAAAATGACCCTTTTCTTGAAATTGTCATCCCGATTCATCATCCTCCTCTCTGTTGCTCTTCCTGTTGTTGCTCTTCATTCTCACTCCTCTAAACCGCCGAACAACTTTCTCACACTCCCATCTCGGGCTTACCCTTAAATCTTCATCGTAAATTCTCTGAAATACTCAAACGCTGTGGTAAAATACCTCCCTTAGAGTCATCTTTTGTTCTTAAGAGGTAGCCTCATGAAGTTTGCCGTATTCAATCAAAAAGGCGGCGTCGGCAAGACGTCAGTAGCATGTAATATTGCAGCTTGTTTTGCACAGGCGGGAAAGCGCACTTTGGTCGTCGATTTGGATGCTCAGGGAAATGCCTCCCACTACCTTGGATTTGAAGCCGAAGATGCGTCTGGAAAAACCGTCAGCGATTTTTTCCAGTCCACAATTGGGATCAGCCTATTTTCATCGTCCCTTTCTGAGTACATCCACTCAACCACAGTCAGCGATCTGTTCCTCCTGCCGGCTGACGGACGATTATTTGAGCTTCAGCCAAAACTTGAAGCTAGGTACAAGATTTTCAAGCTTAGAGATGCTATCAATGAACTAATGGAAAAGGGCAAATTTGAACGCGTTATCTTTGACTGTCCGCCCGCCATGAATTTTTACAGCATGAGCGCTCTGATGGCCGCAGATAGAGTGCTGATACCATTTGATTGCGACGCCTTTGCGATTGCTGGTCTAAGCGAAGTCATACGCGTTGTGTCTGATGTCAAAGCAGATCACAACCCAGGCTTAGACATTGCGGGTGTTATTGTGAATCAATGGATCGCTAACGCGAAGCAATCAAAAGCTGTCATCGAAAAGGTACGGGCGTTGGGTCTAAAAGTGTT
>CAMDGW010000069.1 GCA_945897695.1 Pseudobacteriovorax antillogorgiicola
TGAATTGAGGGGCGGGGGGGGGGTTCGAAGGGGGAAAGGTCTCAGACACAGACTTAGGAGGTTTATTTGTTTTGGGTACTCCCAAGCGCTCTCGGCAGTAATTTGCTCTTTCATTCTCTCCAGCCTTGTCAAACGCCTTAGCTGCAGCCTCAAAATCAGAACTCTGCTCATAGAGCATGCCAGAGTATCGGTATTCGCCACTTTCATTGAATATTTCTGCCAGAACTTTTGCCTCTGGTGACTGAATATTTATCTCGCTTACAAGTGTAGCTGCGATATGGCTTTGTGCTGCTTTGAGAATTTGTGCTGCGAGCGTTTTATTACCGTCGGACATAGCGTCCAAAATCATGTGGGTAACTTTTGGAGAACTACTAATGAGGGTTATAATTCCAGGATTTTGCTCCCCGGTTTTTGCAAGTTGAAACAGTAATTGTACTTCTTCGCTAGTGGGCGTCTGCCCTTTGAGGAGAGAAATATTTTGGCCTATTTCCTTCCAGCATCGCAGTGAATGGTCGTTTTTACCAGCTTTTATCCAAGCTCGTGAGGCCTCCAGCCAACGGCCAGAGAGTTGAAAGCACTCTGCAGCATTATCAAAAAGATTTTCTTTCAAAAAGAGATCTGCAGCCTCAAAATGGTTTCCTGCTTCCCGCAAGCAGTTTGCAGCGTCAGTCAAATTTCCCGCTTGAATAAAGCATTGGGAGGCCTCTTTCCAGTATCCGTTGCGGCTATAAATGACACCAGCTCGTGCAGGGTTTTGCATACGCAGTAATATACGTGCGGCGTCGTCGATCATTTTTGCTGATTCAAGTGCAGAGATGGCGTCCCTATGAAGTCCGATTTGCTCCAGCATCTGGGCTGCTTGCCTTACTCGGCCTTTGGCTACAAGCTTCTTAGCTCGTTCTCTGATTTTTTCTTCTTGCGGAGAAAGGATTTTCAAGTCAGATGCACGTGATGCAGCATTAGGACCGCCATATTTGGTGGTACCTCGGGATTTTGCACCGCGTTGATTATACTGCCACCAAAAAAATGTGATGACCGACACGGCAGCCAGAATTAACAGGACAATGAGCTGTTTTTCTTTCACGCGCTGACCCTTGATCGATCAAAGTTCGTAGGAGATGCCTGCCTGTGTATACGAATCGATAGTTTCTTGAGCTTGCTGTCCTGGGATTGCCGCAACGCCTTTTGACATCGTATAAGTCACTTTTAGCGAAAACTTTTGGCTAAGCCGAATGCCCAAACCCGCACCACCCTGTGGACCCATATCTGGGTAGGAATAAGACTCTACTCCATCGGAATCTGCAATGCGTGTTGCATATTGCTTACTTACAACACCGCCGAAAACAAACGGCGTAAAAAGATCTCCAGCGTAAAGGATCAAAGTTAGATCAATTGAGTTAGATGTCACCAGAGAGCTCTTCTTGAAGTAAACAAAGCCCGTGCCCGCAGAATTGACCTGGTAGCCCGTGGTGGAGTCCACTTCTTGTCTGTGGGTGTAACCCAGTCTGGTGTAACCACCCATATCAAACGAGAGTCCAGCTGATGCAGCGCCAGAAACGATCTTTTGATAGCCTGCATTAGATTCTGAGTGTTTGCCATCAAGAGAGATGTGCATTCCGGCGTAAGTAGTTGTCGGAAGCATTATCAGGAGGCTTGAACACGCCAGGAAGCAAATGTATTTGATTTTTCTCATAGTGATGTGCTCCTATAAAGTTCATAGGGTGTATCGTCACAAATGCCAGCAAGGTTAAGCCCGCAGCCAGCTATGGCTTTATCCAGTTCTACTTCTAGTGTACCATGCGATAGTGGAGTCAAAATTTTGACGGAGGGCAAGTCCTTGGTTTCTGAATACAGACCCTGTGTGGTTGCTGTCTTTACCAATAAAAGTAATAAATTACTCGTCTGTGAACGATCGGATGTAAAAGGTGCTTGGCAGTTTCCCCAGGGGGGAATCGAACCTGGAGAAAGTGCTCTCAATGCCCTTTACCGCGAGATGCGGGAAGAGATTGGATGTGACCGTTTTAAGGTCTTAAAAGAGGGCTCAGGATTGGTGAAGTATCGATTCCCAGATGGTTTACGAAAGCCAATAGCCTCCCGCTGGATTGGGCAAAGCCAGATGTGGTTTAAGGTTGAATTTGACGCGGGTCATTCGCCTGATTTGAGTAAAGCTGAGGGCGAATTTTCCAGCATTGACTGGAGAACCGTCGAAGAAGCGTTAAATGGGATCGTAGACTGGAAAAAAGACGCTTACCGCGAAGGTCTTTCTAAATTAGGTTTGATTGTGTAAGGGCTTGTTCATGCGTCGAATAGCAATTTTAAATTTTGTGATCGGATTTAGTCTTATATTTGTAGCTGCATGCGGTGGTGCATTCGTAGCCCTAAGATCTACAGAGTCATATATTCACGGAGCAGCCGTTGCACCTTGGGAGTTGGTTTTACAGGCCAGCAGTCATGGACATACAAATTTATTTGGAATGATCCATATCATGTTGGGTATCACCATGCCGTACTGTCGCGCCACGATGATGGTCGATAGACTTAAAACATTCTGTCTGTCAGCTGGATCTTTTGCAATGGGTCCACTACTACTTATGAGAGCATCTGCCGGCCCGTCATTATCGACAGACGCCTTAGGTATTGTGATAGGAAGCTGTCTCACGCTAGCGCTCGGCGCAATACTAGCTCATCTTCTAGGGCTGTGTAGTCGTTTGATGGAGCGTTGAATTTTACGCAGCTTTTTTTACGAAGGTCTTTATTTTCTTTTGTGCATCTTTAGCGGGAATCGTTGAGCCTTTTTTGATCAGTTTCTCCAGATCAGCTGGTTTGGCTTTCATGGCTTCACGGATTTTCTTTTTATCTTTTAGATATGGAACTAGTTCTTTCATCGCGTTTCTCAGATCAATACCGCGACTCATATAGTCGTTTAGCTCATCAACCGTGAATGGCTTTGTAAGAAACCCGTCAGCTGAATTGACAGTTGCTTGCTGAGTTTCGGACATTGGCTCGCCGCTGATCAGGAGCACGGGAATATCTGGGTGCTGTTTTCGAATTTTAGTCATAAGTTCCAGGCCGTCGATCTTAGGCATGCGAATATCTGTCAAAATCAAATCCATATCTCGCTCTTTCATGGCGGCCAGGGCTGCTTTGGCAGATTCAACGACAACGACGCGACTAAAGAATTTATTTAGGTGGATTTTGAAAAACTTTAGGAGTGTGCTGTCGTCATCTACGATCAGAACATTGCTTTCGCGGTCATAGGGGCGCCGACCTGGCTGTGGTTGACTGGAGTTGGCGGACATCATAGTGGCCTCCCGAGGTGAATTGCTTTAATTATTATATTATAGACTACGAATTTCTTCGATTGCCGACTTGGCAATCGTTCTAAGTGACTGATTTGCCCGCTCTGATTGCACAACTTCGCTAAAATACCGCAAGGCAAGTCCCTCATCTTTTAGATTTTCTCTCATCAAAATAGCAAGATTAAATCTCGCCTGTGGATTGTCGGCTTCAAGGTCGAGCGCTCGCTCTAGCGTGTCTTTTGCCAGGTTGTAACGACCGGATTGTCTATAGACCACTCCTAGTCCTATCATGGCATCCGTGTTAGACGGCTCAGCCTCAAGGGCTTTCTTGTAATCGCTTTCTGCCATGGTCATTTCGCCCGAGACGACGTAAAGATTGGCACGGTTTATTAAGGCAGGTGCGAAAAATTCACTCATGCCGAGGGCGCGATTATAAAAATCTTTAGCAACACCAGACTTGCCCTGTCTTTCTTGGAGAACCCCAAGAATGTTATAGAGGGCTGGGTGCTCGCCGCCGCGGTCCATAGCCTGATCCACAATAAATTTCGCAACACCGTCTTTGCCATCTTTTAGATAGCTAAAAGCAAGAGCTGCGTAACCTGGTAGGAAGGTCCGGTCTTTGCCAACAAGATCACTCAGGATGGCGTGGGCTTTGTTACGATCACCGATCTGAAGATAGGTCATTGCAAGCGTATAGCGATACTTGAAGACTAAGTCTTGTTCGGGACGCTCCTGTGCAGTGAGGCTAATCTTGGCTTCTGACAGCACATCGAGCGCCTGCGTCGGGCGTTTTTGCTTTTGTAAGATTGCGGCGAGCTCTAATAGGGCATCAATATTTTTCCCGTCCGTTCGAAGTGACTGGCGATAGCTTGCCTCGGCGGCAGACAGGAACCCAAGAGCAGATTCCCCGCGGGCTCTCTTCAGCAATTCGTCAAATGTTTTGGCACTACTGAGCTGCCGTAATGACTGCTGGAGCAATGGCCGTTCTTTGGCACTGGGCGTCCCCTTAAAAAACTTCTGCCAGTTAAATGCTGCTGCCGGCGAAACGGTTCCTGCGTCACCCTGCTTTGGGCTCGAATTCTCCATTGAATTCGATAAAGTCACAACATCCAAACTTTCATCAGTCTCCTTTGGAGGACTCTTAGTGGTTGAACAGGCCGAAAGGCTAGTTACCAATGAAATGATTACGACGGTTTTCATGATTAATGACTCCATTGCTGTGGCATTTCAAGGCTTGACGAGGTTGAAAGTTGATCTATGGATGATGTTACACCCATGTTCTTAGAGCTGTGGCTTGATGCGTTTGAAAGAGCCATTGAGCTACGGCTAATCCATTCGTTCTTCGCGTAAACTTGTGGTGAGCGCTTCTTAGCCAAAATGTTATTGCCATGATAGCGCTGTGATAAGTCGCGCAGACGACCTATGTTTTGACTGAATCTAGTTTGGCTTTTAAGAGTGACTGGTTCTCCCGCTTTGGCAGGAATAGCTGTCATTTCATCGGCAAACTCGCTGGCCATCTGTGCGATTTTAAAACGAGCCTTTGGGCTAAACTCTGGCTGATCAAGACTAGCCACTTTATCCAAGCGGGCAACGATATCGGCAAACAGCCGGCTTTTGCGATCAACCTGTGCGCCTATATCGGTTTTTGCGTCTCCAAATCGCTGATCGCGAAATGATGTGATGGCGTGTTCGCCGAGAAGAAGTCCAACATCAGCAGACATTCGTTTATAGGCATCACCGAGAGAGTATTTTGCTCGTTCAAGCTGCTTGTCAATACTATCAAGGTCATCGATTGCTGTCTGATGGTCTCCAGACTCATATCGAACCTTAGCCATCGTAATTTCCGCTTGAAGTTTCTCGCGGTTTGACTTGGACATGAGCTTGCGTTCTTCGGCGGCACCCATTGCTTTTGCATTGTCGCCAGATAACAAGTGGTATCCAATAGTTGCGTCTAGAGCTCCGAGTTTTTCTAGGCCCGGTTTTGTACGATTGGCTCTGAGTTGAGTGGCGCGAGCTGCAGCCACGTAATTTTCATCAGCAGTCGCCAGCTTTTCTGCCCGATCAATAGCTGTGACAGCTCGATCATGCTTTGGGTATTTTGAAGCTAGATCGAGATAATGATTAACCGCTTGATCAAATCGCATTTGGTATTCTTGTGCGCGAGCAAGCAAGTACGTCATATCTCCAGCAAACTGATTTTGTTTATCTGTAAGGTAGCTCTCAGCACTCAACTGAGCAGCTGACCAGTTACCTGAAATCGCCATAAAGTAGGCGCCGTCACGCCACATTTGTTCGCGGCCCGGAATTGTTGGGAAGTCTGCGGACATTTTAAGCAGAAGATTGGCTGCGTCATCTGTCGATCCAGCCTTGGATAGTCGTTGGGACTCTTCCGTTACCGCAGAGGCAAGGACTCCGAGTAACTCATTTCTTAGGTTTTGTCCCAGGGTTTTATTGTCCTCTAGTTTGATGAATTGCGAGACTGAGTCAATCACGTCTCCTGGTTTACCTGAGCGAAGTTTTGCAAACACAAGGCCGCGAACTGCCATCGCTCGCTGACCTTGAGAAGGATTTGATAGAAGAACTCGCTGCCAATAGCGACTCGCCTCTGCAAAACGGTTGAGATCACGATTGGCGCTTGCTGCGACTAGAATGAGGTCTACAGATCTTGATTGTCCTGGAAAGCGGTTTGCATGTTCATCAACGGCTTTTTCCAATTTTTCGACCGATGTCAGCACTTCGGGCGTGGATTTTGGCTCCTGCCCTTTCTGGGCAGCGCTCTCAAAGTTAACGCGCCAATTTCGTTCTAGTGTCAGCACAAGCTGGTAGTGTGCGGTTGTAAGGATATCGTCGGGTGTCTTCAGCTGGGTAATCAGTTCGTTATATCGGGCTTCGGCCTCTGGCAGATTACCCGCAAAAAAATGACAGTTGGCAATTTTTAGCCTAAGTGAGGCCGATTTTTCGGAGTTTGGCTGGTCGCTTAATAGGACTCGGTAATAGTTGGCCGCCATATTGAATTTTTTTGGGTTTCCGGAGGTCAGGCCGTCTTCGTAGTATGTCGTTGCAACAGACTCGGCAGCATTTCGCGCTAACTCTTCCATGTATTTAATGACGTCTGAGTTCGCCTGATGCTGACGTCGCCAAAGGGACTTCTCTGGAAGCAGCATGGCAAGCTTTTCAAGAGTTTCGAGACGTGCCGAACGTCGACCGAGAAGCTCCTCTGCTCGCGCTTTTGACTTTAGGATATCTGGATACTCGCGCGACATCGAAAATCTATTGGCTGAAGCATCGCCAATTTGAAGTGCTTTGTCGACTCGATTGGCTGTCAGATACTGCTCCATTAGAACTAAAGAGATGGTCGCAGAAATATTTGAGACGTCTTTTGCTGCAAGTGTTTCTCGAATGAGCTGATCATTGTCTAGTTCGTAAAGAGAGTATCCGATAAGCTCAGCGACATCTCGTGCAATACGATCTTTTTGACGAACAGACTTGGTCAGAATGCCAGGTGAAAGAACATATCTTGCCGATGAGATCGCGTTCTTGTTTTTACCAGCTTTGAAATAAGCCCACGCCAAACGGTAATTGATTCTTAGTTCGTCGAGTCCCTTATCGTTTTCGTCAAGCTGTGAGAGAAGCTTTTGTGCGCTTTCATAAAATTTTATGGCGCGGTCCGGATTTCCGTGTTCAAATTCGCCGTCTCCTGACGCGATTTTTCCGTAAAGTGTGAATCGGTCGGCGCCCGCATTTGCAAGTCGTTTCCACACTTCGGCAGCCTGCTCGCTATCGCCGTTTGCTTCAAGAAGGCTTGATCTTAAGTAGAGCGCTTCTGCGCTGTGCTGGAACGACTTATGATTTTCGTCAATTGACTTCAAGATCGCGATGGCAGCAAGTCTGCTTTTTTTGTCGCTACCGTCGGCATAGGGTGCTTGAAGTGATGCAAGTTCGCCGAACATTTGGGCAAGGTTCAGGAGTACATATGGCCTATTGGTGGCATTGGGGGTTTTCTCTAGATTCTCACCATACCGTTTGATGGCAGCCTCAAGGAGAGTGATTCGTTTTTCTGATAGTTCTTTTTCCTTAGATGAATACATGCTTTCGAGGCCCTCACGAGCCCGCTGATATTCCTCCACGGCAACCTTTTTTTTCTGTGTCTCGTAGTCTTGGAACGCATCCCAAAATCGCTTATAGGCTTGAAGTGCTTCAGGGTCAGGAATATCTCCAACCTCAGAGCCTGAAGTTCCAGCCCCATGAAGAGCTCCAGCCGTTGTGATAGCGATGGCGATTACTAATGTTTGGATGCCGCGCTTGATCAACGTTGCCATGATGAATCTCCTCCTTGATCATTTTCTCTGAGACTGTCGCTTAAGATCTGTCGTTCGATGGCGACTTTTTTCGCCGCAGATTCTTGGTCGTTTTTTACTTTGACGTAATTTAAGTACTCAAGATCTCCAGCCCATTTAAACTGACGCGCCAATCGCTGATTAAGCTCGTTTTCATAGTGGGACAAAATCATCCCCATATTTTCGCCGCCGTATGTCTCGACAACACTTGTGAGATCGGTAATGTCGTCTTCAAGGTGAATTCTTGTTTTTCGGATGTTATCTATTCTAGCAAGGATCTCTGTTAGCTGCTTTGAGGCGTCTTCCCGAACATATTTGACCTGCTGATGAAGGTTCGCGACAAGGTTGCGCCATAGTCCCCAGCTTGTTCTGCTATCATCGTCATCAAGCGTATCGAGCATTTTGCCCGACTTTGGTTCGTAAGAGGCGATAATAAGGGACTCCTCGTGAAGAGCAGTTCCATACTGTTGAATGATATACAGCATATCGTCAATATTGCTCTGATCAACGATTGATTGAGCTTGCGTTTTTTTGACGGCGACCAATGACGTCATGAGGTCGGCCCGAATTTTTGCGATTTTCGCCTTCATGTCATTTACGTCTGCGGCATCGCTTGAGCCTGGTGATTTTGATGACGATAGAATTCTGGCGTTCAGACTTGCTTCGAGTCCACTTATCTTCTGCCACTCTTTTGAAAGGTGTACAAGTTGCTCTGCTGGTCCAACCCAGGTAGCCCAACGCTGAAAATTACGTGCAAGCTTGGATTTTCGCTCAAAGAGCGCTTCCCTTCTTTTTTGGCTTGCGTCCAGTTTTTGTTTATCTATTTCAGATAAGACGGCAGCAAGTCTTTGGCGCTCAATGAATACTAACTTTGCCCCTGAAGAGAGGACCTGGTCCGTAATTCTATCGTATTGATCGATGCGATTTGCGATCGCAGGGCTAAAGGTTCGCAGGTCACCATTTGCAATTGAATAGATGAGGGATCTCTCGGATCCGTCTATCTCCGAAAGTCTTTGTTTCATTTCAGAGAGCTGTGTAAATATGGAGATAAAGCTTCCTAGATCTGGGGATGGTTCTGCCATACCGTTTGTTAGGTTTGAAAGCCTTGTCGCATCCAGGTAAGTGAGCTTTGGTCCGCTGAAGTCTTTCTGAAGCTTTTCCCGAATGCTACTTAGCTTAGAAGATGCTTGGTCGATACCGTTTTTTGCTGATGTAAGATCTCCGGCGCGCAGGTCGAGCCATGAGATAATTCCCTTAAGGTGACTGGCCTCCGGATTGCTTGGATAGCGACTCAGCCATGAACGGGCATGTTTTCTAGCCTCATCATCTCGACCAAGCTTTGCCAGGAGAAGTGTTTTTTCAAAGCTTGCATCTTTGAATGCATCTGATGATTCGGCAATCTGGTTATATGCCGAAAGACCGAGTTCTATCTTTTTCTGTTTGACGAAGACTCGAGCGAGAGCAAGGCGGGAAGTATCACGAGAATTCTTTGAAATCTCATCCATCTGAAGGATAGATTCAAGTTCCAATGAGGCTGCATCCCAATCTTTCTTATGAATGGCGATCAGTGCTTTGTAGTGTTTTGCTCGGGCCTTTGTCTCTGGGTTTTTTGCATCGGTCTTGACGTCAGATAACCATTCGGCTGCAAGATTCTTTCGGCCGATATTTGAACTTGCTACCGCTGAGAAGTATTTCAGTTCCGCCGCCACTTCAGCAGGATATTCCATACTTGCAATTGAGGACAAAAACTTCGAAAGCTCCGACTGATTAGCCTCACTTGTTTTTGTGGCAATGCGAACTAGGCGCTCAAAGGTTTCAGTGAGATCCGAAATATCTGATTTTGGATTGGTCGTAAATGTGGCGAGATATCTCCGGTATGCCCGGATGGCTTTTTGATACTGCCCTTGTTCTTCGTAAGCTCTGCCAATCATATGCTGTGCCCGCAGATATGTTTTGACTTCTGGCTTTTGAGAGAGATTAAGAAAACGGCTAGATTCCTGCACTGTAGCTGGCCAGTCGCTCGCTTTGAAGGCGGCTTCGGCGTTTGCAAAAGCGCGTCGAGATTCCGTCAGCTGCGGTCCCAGGCCTGGTTCTGTAGCTGTTTGGACTATCGCGTCAAGCTGCTGATTAAGATCCCTGAGGTCAGACTGAATTTTTTTGGTTTCGCGCTCCGTCGTATCAACTGTTGCCGACTGATCACCTGGAGTCGTTTCGTCGGACGCAATGACTTGGATTGGCCCAAGAAAAAGGCTTATCAATAGAGTCCTAATGCCTTTGGATTTCATTTTGCCTCCGATTCAAACATTGTAGCCGTCGGAGTTCCCCCGCCATTTGCAGACTGTCCAATTTCAACCGTGATAGATTTCCTTTGTTTTCCCTCAGGAACCGTAAACTCAAAGGTTTGGCTGAGGGCTTTTTGCTTCCACGAGCCGGCGGCTGTGGCTTCGTCGGTTGTGGTGCTTACAGTACTCGTGATTTCTAGCCTATGTGAGCCCGGCTTAAGGGGGCCGTAGAAAAGAGAGATGATTTTGGACGGAATCCACAGGCCGGCCGGATCAATTTGAGAATAAAGGGTTTGACCATCTAGCGTGGCTGCCAGGGTCTTCATCACCACGGGGCGTTCGGAGTCAGTCTTGATCTGAAGTGATACGACGTTGTCGGTAGTACCATTATCTTGAGTGGTCGAGCTAAGCTTACGCATGTCGGATTCTAGTATTTCGATGCGACTATCGTATTCATTGATTTTTTTCTGAAGCTCTTGAAGATTTCGACCCGCTTGAGTTTGGCCTTTTATCTTGGCGGGGGCTTTTGGAACGTATTTCTGATCTGCTTGCTGACTTGCGTTGACGGAAGATTTGGCGTCAGCGGCAATTCGATCATTTTCTTCTGTGGTCAACGGCGAAGACTCTTTATCGATAAGTCGTTTTTCTAAGCGGTCAAGAACACTCTCAATTCTCTTGGCGTGAGCATCGGTGTTGTCTTGTCTGGCAATGATTTGATTTGCCGGGGCTAATATTAAAACGGTGGCAAATGCGCTGAAATGTCTCATCGTGATTTTATGTTTCATCTCATTTACCTTCGGTTAGTGGTGGGAACGCGGTTACT